>CAZWXI010000064.1:0-18927 GCA_964637845.1 uncultured Hyphomicrobiales bacterium
TAAAATAGGTGCCGTAACACCGACTTACGATTCGGAAATGCCTGAGGAAAATCTAAAATCACTTGATAATTTAACTTACGAAGATATTGAAAATGCTATTAAATCTTACAAAGGTGAAATCCTACAAGTGCCGCCGATTTTTTCGGCAAAAAAAGTGGACGGACAGAAACTATATAAATTAGCTCGAAAAAATCGTGAAATTGATATTAAACCATCTCAAGTTCATATTTATGACTATAAGATTATCAATTATATTGCTCCATTATTGGAAGTTGATATTAAGTGTTCCAAAGGTACTTATATTCGCTCTCTTGCTCATGATTTAGGCCAAAAGTTAGGTTATGGGGCATATATCAAGGAACTTAGACGCACTTCAATAGGAGACTTTTACGTCAATCATGCTTTAACTGTTTCCGAATTTGAGAATTTAATCAATAATAGAAATAGCGAAGAATTTGAAAGTTTTTGATTCAATAGATTCAGTCATATATAACAAGAGACGCATCTTAACTGTCGGCACTTTTGACGGAGTTCACATCGGTCATCGTTTTATCTTAAATCAATTAATCAGTAACGCAACTGTTCGAAATTCAAATCATTTAGTAGTCACATTTTCGCCTCACCCGAGATTAGTTCTCGAAAATCCCGATAAACCCAAGATTGAACTTCTAACAACTTTAAATGAGCGACTTAAACTATTTGAAATTAATAAAGTTAGAGAAGTATTCATAGTCAGATTTGATAATGATTTTTCTCAGTTATCTGCTCGTGAATTTATCATCGATTACTTGTATAACAGAGTAGGCTTCGAAAAAATTCTCATTGGCTATGACCATACCTTTGGTAAAAACCGCTCAGGCAACATCGAATTATTACGCGAACTATCCCGAGAGTTTGCTTTTGACATCGAAAAAATTGAACCATTCAAGGATGGTGATATGGTTGTTTCGAGCACAAAAATTCGTAATGCTTTGCATGAGAATAATATCAGGCTTGCCAATGAAATGCTTGGATATACATTTTTAGTTACAGGAACGGTAGTCAGTGGAACTAAACGAGGCTCAAAAATCGGCTTCCCAACAGCAAACATTGAAGTAAATGATGAAAATAAAATCAAACCAGGTGTTGGAGTTTACCTCGTTAGCACAAAAATCAATAGTCAACTTTTTTGGGGAATGGCAAATATCGGTTACAGACCTACTTTCAACAACAATTCACATATAACGCTCGAAGTTCACCTTTTCGACTTTTCGGGCGATATTTACGATAGAGAATTACAAATCAATTTTCACTCTTTCTTGCGAAATGAACAAAAGTTCAATAACGCGAATGAATTAATTATACAACTTGGAATTGATAAAAAGAATTCTCATAAATTGATAGAAATTCACAAAAATGATTTTATTATATGAAAAAAAAGTCGTATTTTTAATATTCGTTAATAGGAAATTTTTTAGGAATTATTGATGATTACATCTGAACAAAAGTTAGAAGCAGTTAAGAAATTTGGTAACAATGAGGCGGATTCGGGCAGACCTGAAGTACAAATTGCCTTATATACGATGAGAATAAACCATCTGACAGGACATTTAGATACTCATAAAAAAGACCATCACAGTCGAAGAGGCTTAATTAAACTAGTCTCAAAACGCAGAAAACTACTGAAATACCTCATGGAAAATGATATAGTTCGATACCGCAGTATATTGGCGGCTCTATCACTTCGTAAATAGCTCAAGAAACGGCATTTAGCCGTTTTTTTTAAATCTAAACAAAATTTGTTTAATTACATTGTAATATTATGTCAAAAATTCGTGTATCATTAGATTTCCACGGTAAGGAATACACACTTGAAACTGGCAGATTTGCCAAATTTGCCAATGGGGCAGTTATGGTCTCCTATGGTGAAACAATGGTACTCGTTACGGTTGTTGCCGCAAACGAATCCAAACCCGATATTGATTTTTTACCTTTACAAGTTGAATATCGCGAAAAAACTGCCGCGGCGGGTAAAATACCTGGCGGTTACATAAAAAGAGAAGGCAGACCCAGCGAAAAAGAAATTCTTTCTGCACGCTTGATAGATAGACCAATTCGCCCCATGATTAGTAAAACTTGGAATTTCGAAACTCAAATTATAGCCTCGGTTTACTCTGTAGAGTCTGGTTATGACCCGGACACACTGGCAACAGTCGGAGCTTCTGCGGCATTATTTATTTCCGATGTGCCTTTCAATACACCAGTTTCTGAAGTGCGAGTAGGTATGGTTGACGGAGTATTTGTAACAAACCCAACAATTGATGAATTGAAAGATTCATTGCTTGATATAACAGTTGCGGGGACCGATAACGCAATTCTCATGGTAGAAGGCGAATCTAAAGAAATAAGCGAAGAACTTTTTCTTCAAGCACTTGAGTATGCACATCATGAAATCAAATTATTAAATAATCTCCAAAAGCAGCTATATGAGCAATATCATTTAGAAAAGCGTGAGTATGAAATTGAAGAAATTCCGGAGGAAATCAATTTACTTTTAATCAATGAAATTGGAGAAGATTTGAATGCTTATGTTCATAAGGTTACTACAAAAAGTGAGCGTCAGGCAGAAAGAAAAGCTATACATGAAAAAGCATTAGTCAAAATGACAGAAACTTACGGTGAAAATGAAGAAATCACTCCCAAAATTGAAAAATATACATCACAAATAGTTAGCGAAATCGAAAAAAAATTAATGAGACAGATGATTCTAAACCAATCAGTACGTCTTGATGGGCGCGGTACAACAGATATTCGAGCGATAAGCGGCGAAGTCGGATTACTGCCTCGCACACATGGTTCAGCGCTATTTACTCGCGGAGAAACCCAAAGCTTGACCACCGTAACACTAGGTACTAATCGCGACGAACAAATGATTGACGGATTACTACCCTTGCAATCCGAGCGATTCATGCTTCATTATAATTTTCCACCTTTCTCTACGGGTGAAGTAGGGAGATTAATAGGTACGAGCAGACGAGAAGTCGGCCATGGGAACTTGGCTTTAAGAGCTTTGAAGGCAATGTTGCCCGATGCAGTTGAATTTCCTTATACTATACGAGTTGTTTCCGATATCTTGGAATCCAACGGCTCATCTTCAATGGCAACCGTTTGCGCAGGTTCGATGGCACTTTTTGATGCGGGTGTGCCAATGCAAAAGCCTGTTGCCGGAATTGCAATGGGTTTGATTAAAGAAGATGATAAATTGGCGGTTCTTTCGGATATACTTGGTGATGAAGATTTTCTCGGAGATATGGACTTCAAAGTCGCGGGTACAGTTGATGGCATTACAGCTTGTCAGATGGATATCAAAATCGAAGGTCTTTCGATTGATATTATGAAAACTGCATTGGAACAAGCCAAAGCAGGCAGATTTCATATCCTAAATATAATGAACGAAATTATTTCCGAGCCCCGTCCCGATATATCGCAATATGCACCTCGCTATACATCTATGACAATACCGCAAGATATGATTGGTGCTGTTATTGGTCAAGGTGGAGAGACAATTAGAGGGATATGCAAGGATTATAATGTTGAGATTGATATACAAGACGACGGTACTGTGTTGATAGCTTCTACAAGTAAGGAGAATTCCGAACTGGTTGTAAAAGTTATCGAAACTCTTGTCAGTAAACCGAAGGAAGGAGAAATTTACAGAGGTACAGTAAAAGAAGTCCGCGAAGGTCTTGGGGCATTCATTGAAATTTTACCTAAAACTCAAGGACTATTGCATATTTCACAAATTGCTTATGAAAGATTTGCACATATTGAAGACGTTTTAAAAGTCGGCGACAAAATCGAAGTCAAGTTACTCGAAATTACTCGTGACGGAAAAATGCGCCTCAGCCGCAAAGCATTACTGACACCACCCGAAGGTTACGTAGAACCACAATCAAATAATCGTGAAAGAGATAATCGCGATAATCGTGACAACCGCCGCAGTGACCGAGGAGGCGATAGAGGTAGAGACAGGAACAGAAGATAATTTAAAGAAATTTTCTATTTAATTCCCTTATAGCATCTTTAGCAATCCACAAAGCAGTTTTGTTTTGCGGATTTTTTATTTTTATCTGATGGGATAATTCGAGCGACCTTTCTTTCAAAACAACACTTCTCTTGCCTATCTGCCTCAGTGACCAATTAACGGCTTTACTAATGTAATGTCGTTCATCAAGCACATTTCTCGCTATTAAGTCAAAATATCTATCAAAATAATCATCGGTCAATTTTTTGTTATGTACGGCAATACATGCCATACATGCGAATGCGGCTCTTTTTACATAGAGCATATCCGACTTTTCCCATTCAAAAATTAAATCATAAACAAACTCTGTTTTTCTTATGTACTTTCCACAAACACTATCACATATTGCCCAATTATCGAAGTCATGAACCCAAGAATTTAATTCTTCAATTGTTGACTGCTCCGGAACAGCTATCATAGATGCAAGGAGACGTGCTTCATGATATCCCGTGCTCCATAAATCCAATGCTAAAGCATGATGTTTTCCGATTTCTCGTGAAATGCTTTCTAAATCTTTCATGGAGATCCCCAACAATTTGTCTGATTTGATGCCAAATCTTTCCATTCCTGCTATGTTTTTTTCATTTTTCAAGCTTAATAAAATTTCTATGATTTTAATGTGTTCAGTCATGCGTTTTGCTTTTATTATTACTTTTAAATTTAGCGAACTTTTTGTGTTTAATAACGTATTCTGCGTTATAAATTATGATTTTCTAGAACTATGACCTATTGGGACAAAAATCCGGACTTTTTCAAATTAATATTGGCAGTAACTTCAATATTTTTTGTCATCCATGCTTCATATGTATTCTATTTACTCATCACAAGCACAACAGACGATAATCTATACAGCCAGTTAGACAATTACCATTATCTTACTAAACCAGTTTTCGGAGATTTTGAAGAAAAGAGCAAAATTAGTCGCCTTGATACTGTTTCCCCGGGTCATGTTCTGCTAACAATTAATTCTCAACCATGTAAGGCTCAAAACTCCGTGCAGGATATATTATCGGATATTCCGGATGATAGCATTGTGAAATTAGAGTTTTATAATCTAAAAAATCATTTAAAGCCATCGGTTCAGTTACTAAAATCTAAAATTCCCGAAAGATTTACGATTTTCATCCCTATGTCTGCTTGGGTGAATGCAGTTGTCCCCGGAGGCGCATCTGATAGAGCCGGTCTTGAGGTCGGGGATTTGATTATTCGCGTCAACGGCAAAACTTTTTCCGATGTCTATGAAGCTGACAGGCTAATGCGTCGGCAGGGGTCTGGCAACAAAATTGTTTATGAAGTAATCAGAGGGCAAAATAAATTTGAAGTATCAATAACATTGGCAAATATCGGCATCTCGTGGTTATCATTATTTTCCCTGATAGCTTCAATTATTACAATTTCAATCGGTTTTTTCATCGGATATAAAAGGCCTAATATAATTGCAGGCAGAATGCTCGCCATTACGATTATTTTTATAGGTGCAATACTTTTTAACTTATTTGTAAGAGCACCCTATGATGCATTGCTTTTGTCGGAAGTCGGATTATTTTTGACAAATATTATTATGTTTTTCGGAATTCCACTTTTTTTCCATACTTCGTTGTATTTTCCTACTGAGAAGCCGGGTATAATTCGCAAACAGGAACCTATCTTAATCGGTTATTTATTATCAGCTATCCTATTCTCATCAGTTGCAGTTCTTTACTTCCTACAAAACAGAGATATCATATATCTTGTAGCTATGTATGGAATGGTAGCGATCATAATTTATCATGTTGTTTTTTTGCTGTTTAATTCGAAGCATTTGAAAAAAATTGACAAGAGAAAGAGCTTATTACTAAAAATGGTGATTGGAATTGTAGTTGTATTTATGACATTTGACCTGATTGTTAAAAACTTTCGACTCTTACCGAGAGACTACATCGCCTCGGTAATCAACTTTTTACCTTTGCTAATTTTTATGGTTCCAGTATCTATTGTTTTTACTATATGGAGATACAGACTGCTCGACATAGATTTCAAGCTGAAACGTAATATAACATTTACGATAATATTATGGTTAGTGAATGGCTTTTTCTTTGTATTATTTACAATTTCAATAATTTACATAGCCGGAGTTGACATACGAATACCCGAAGTAATTTTAACGGGAACTGCTATCGAAATTTTAGGCGGAGAGGAAACAGGTGAAGGCTCGAGGCGGTTACAATATTTCATATTATTAGCTCTATCGGTCTCTGTTTTTTATTTATTGTATCTTTTTAGACATAATACCTCTATATGGTTGAACAAGAAATTTCATCGTCAGATTATAAATTACAAATCGGTTTACCAACAGGTTTTCGAATCTATTGAGCCGTCAGCGGGTATAGCTAAAATAGCCGGAACTTTCATTGATAACATTGATAAAGTTTTCGGCTTCAAAAGGTTCGGAATTGTTATTTACGGACAAGACAATTTGATTAAATATCAAAATCTCACAGGTCGCGATAACCAAGAATTTCTTGATTTCAATAAATCGCTTTCCCGTAGATTTACTCAATACCTCAAAGAATTTGGCGGTGTATTCTCATCAGATTATTTACCTGATGGAATCAAAGAAATGTATCAAAAATTTGGAATTCAAAACTTAGTTCCCATTAGAACTCGTGACCAATTCAACGGAATTGTTCTACTTGGTGAAAAATTATCCGAAAACCATCTGACTCATGATGAGGTTGATTTATTGAAATCTATTTCAACACAATTATCCGTTACGATTAATAATTCTTTACTTTACGAGAAACTTTCACAACAAGAAAGAATTCGTAACGAACTTGAATTTGCCCGGCATATTCAAACAGCATCTCTACCATCCAAAGTTCCCGACATTGAAGGATTCGATATTTATGGTGAGTCTATACCCGCGTATGAGGTTGGAGGTGATTTTTTTGATTATCTTAAAAATTCTGACGATAAGACCATCACATTCATCGTGGGTGACGTTAGTGGCAAAGGTACTTCTGCTGCATTATATATGTCCCAAGTTCAAGGTATAATACGTACTCTTAACGCATTTGAGCTTTCTTTGAAAGACCTGTTGGCATATACAAATGACCAACTATACAAAAAAATCGACAAAAGCTTCTTTGTAACAGTTTTGATGGCTAAACTTTGTATCGAAAAAATGTGCTTAAATGTAGTCAGAGCTGGGCATAATGGTTTATTGCATTATAGTTCTACCGACAATCAAGTTCATTCGATATTGCCAAAGGGTATGGGTATAGGACTTGCCTCAACAGCCGTATTTTCGAAGTCTATTGAAGATACTCAAATTTTGGTAAATAAGGGCGATATCATTGTGCTTTATACTGATGGAATAACTGATTTACGTGATTCGAACAATGAAGATTTTGGTGAAGTTAGACTGCAAGAGATTATTGCAAAAAATCATCAATTAAGTTCTAAAAATTTAAAAGACAAAGTTTTTGAAGAATTGAATAATTTTGCAGAACAGAGTTCTCAATTTGATGATATGACCTTAGTTATTGTCAAAATTTTATAACAAATATGACTTTGGGGTAGTTTGGTGATGTGGTAAGTTTAAAACTCAAATCTTCATTGACGTCAAAATCGAACAGATGTGCACCCACATAAGCATCTACAGACGCCAAAATATAGACCCCGATTAAATAAAAACCACTCATGTCACGATTATCACGATAAAACTCCCGTCGCAATTTTGTGATTTCATAATTGGGGTCGTTCAGAGCCATTCCACCCAATAATTTAGCCTGTTCACTGAATTTTACTTGGTTCCAAATTATTGCACCTGTCAAACCTGCCGCCGCGGCAAAAAATATGGGAGCTTTCCAATAACTTTCAACATACCATTGTCCCCAGCCCGGCAATATTAGTGAACGATAGATTGCACCGCTTGGGGACTTTTGCATTACAAATTTTGCGTTTCGTGTATTTAATTGCGTTTCTGATGCGGTTGTATCGTTTTGTGAATATGCCGATATGCTATACGCATAAACTATTGCAATTATAATAACAAATCTGCTCGAGATGGACATGATACAGCATCAGAAAACTGCAATTGCTTCAATTTCTACCAATACATCTTTTGGCAATCTGACTACCTCGTAAGTAGCTCGAGCGGGTTTACTCGTTTCGAAGAAAGTGTTATAAACTTGGTTCATCTCAGCGAAATCTTCAATATTTTTCATTAGAACAGTCGTCTTGACAATATTTTCGAGACTCAAATGAACTGATTCTAAAATTGACGCAATATTCTTTATACATTGTTGTGTTTGAGTCTTAATGTCTTCTCCTGCTAATTCACCGGTCGCAGTAAATGGGATTTGACCTGAAATGAATACAAATTTTCCCTCAGCTTTAATCGCCTGCGAATAAGGTCCGATAGGAGCGGGCGCGTTGGTAGTTAATACAATTTGTTTCATAATTGTTCATCCTTAACTTGTTTATAATATTTGTTAGCCATAAATGCGGCTCCGAAAATTCCTGCTTGTTCTGAGTGTTTTGCCGCTTTTATATTTATTCTATCATAGTCGTTTAATAAAGCTCTTTGTTTGACAAATTGCTCGATTTTTTTCAACAAATATAAGGATTTTGATATTCCACCACCAATGATAAAATTCGGGATGCTAATTAAATTTATGATTGATAATATTGCCGATGATATGTGAAATCCAATTATGTCAAAGGTTTTTTGGGCAATCAAATCCCCTTGGGTAACTCTTGTGTCAATATCCTCAACACCTATTTCCTCATAGCTGTTTGAAAGCGATTGATAAAGTTTTGTAATGCCGACTTTTCCAGCTAAAAACTCAAGAGTTCCTGTTCTATAGTTATCTAATGCCTCATCGAATTCGCTATTAATGATCATATGACCGATTTCGCCCGCAAATCCAAGCGTACCTCTGAAAATATTATTATTGATAACTATTGCTCCACCGATTCCGGTTCCTAATGTTAGATAAACGTAATCTATGGTTTGGTAATCATTATTGATAAATTCACTCATAGCAGCTACGTTAGCATCATTTTCAATATAAGCAGGTATAGAAATTCTTTCTGATATATGTGCTATTAATGGAGTACCTTCAAGAAATTTAAGATTAGGGGATTTTTCCAAAATTAAATCATTATTAATTAAACCAGGGATACCAATACCGACAGTTCTGATGGGATACTTTTCAGCGAAACTGTGTATGGAATTTACTATATAGTCAAAAAATGTTTCCTGCGTATTGATTTTATCTAGTCCCGAACTTTCAGCATGCAACAAATGAAGTTCTTGGTCAAATATGCCGAATTTGACATTAGTACCACCGATATCTATGCCTAAAATCATTTTTTGCCTTCAGACTCATCATTGATTATAAATACTTTTTCATTGCGTCTTTTAAAACCGTATAGTTCTCGAGCTATTCGCTCAATTGTATTTGTGTCGTTTTTGAGAAGTTCAAGTTCGGCCAGAAGAGAGTCATTTTCCTGTTCAAGTCTGATTATCTCTTTCTTCAGCTTATCTCGTTCATATTCGAGCTTGAACCTGTTATACAAACCATAATCAGATATGGTTACAATAAGTGAGATTCCTAAAATGATGAAAACGCCGATTATTGTCCATCGGCGTCTTCGATAAAAGCTCATATCGGGTAATTTGAATTTCACTGATTATATTTTTTCAAAAAACCAACTAATTTATCTAATTGTTCTTTTGTTCTTTTTTCTGTGACGGCTATCAATAAGCCATTTTTTCCAGGGACAAATCTTGAAATATCTAACCCTGCGATGACACCGGATTGCAATCCATCAGCGATAATTTCTGGTGCCGGCACAGGAGTTTCAACCAAAAACTCATTGAAATAAGGTAAGTCATTAGCCAATTTGAATCCAGAAATATTGGTAATTTGCTCTGCTAAATAATGTGCTCTGTAAAAACTGTGTTCGGCGACCTCTTTGATTCCGCTTTTACCCATTGAAGTCATATAAACAGTTGCGGCTAACATGAAAAGACCTTGGTTCGTACAAATGTTAGATGTTGCTTTTTCGCGTTTTATTTGCTGTTCACGTGTCTGCAATGTAAGAACGAAGCAACGTGTACCATCAGTATCAGCAGTTATACCTGCAAGGCGACCGGGGATCTTACGGACAAATTCCTGCTTACAGGCGAAAATACCTAAGTAAGGTCCACCAAAATTAAGAGGAATTCCCAAAGCCTGACCCTCACCAACTACTATGTCGGCGTTGTACTTTCCGGGGGCTTCAAAGATTGCAAGTGATAGTGGATTTGTCACAACGATAAATAATGCTTTTTTGGAATGTGCTATTTGCTCAATTTCTCGGACGTTTTCCAAATTTCCGAAAAAGTTGGGTGTTTGCACAATTACAGCAGATACATCATTTGAAATACTGTTAGCTAATGCATCTAAATCAGAGGTTCCATTCGGTTTAACAAATGATTCGAATGCGAAATTTTTACCGGCTGTGATAGTTTTAGTAGTTTCAATGTAATTCGGATGAACAGTGCCTGCAAATATAAATTTTGAGCGTCTGTTATGAGCATTAGCCATCAAACATGCCTCTGCTAATGCACTGCCACCGTCATATAATGATGCATTAGCTATATCCATTCCCGTCAATTCACAAATCATTGACTGAAATTCGTACATTACTTGTAATGTGCCTTGAGACACTTCTGCTTGATAGGGTGTATAAGCAGTCTTGAATTCGGGTTTTTGCAAAACCGAATCAACTATTGATGGGACGTAATGGTCGTAAGCTCCGCCACCCATAAAACAAATATGAGTGTCGGAGGTAATATTTTGATTCGCATATTTTTCTAACAGTTTATATGCTTCATATTCTGACAATTTACTGTCTAAGTTTAACGGTTCTGTAAGTTTAATTTTTTCAGGTATGTTCGCAATTAAATCATCAAATGAATTTACACCGATTATTTTCAACATCTCATTTCTTTCGGCATCGGTGTTTGGTACAAATGTCATTTTTTCTCCTAATAAAGATTTTTAAAACTAAAATTTTTTATTATACAAAATTACTTTTAATTACAATGATAACAAAAAATATGTTGCTTAAGTTGCACGAAGATGTTATCTATTTATCATAAAAATGCTCAAAAATATCAACGTTTAGCAAGCATTTCCTTGAGCCTGTTTATGACGGGAATTGTTATCGGGTCCTGTTTGTTTAGTACCGCTAAATAATAACTCATCCAATCTCCAAGATGAATCAAATCAAACATTCTCGCTATTGTATGGTTCCCTGTGCCGTAGAACTCATAAACTTCATAGAATTCCGAGAGCATTTCTTTAATTGCATCGAAGCGTATCTTTA
This sequence comes from uncultured Hyphomicrobiales bacterium, assembly GCA_964637845.1. Lineage (GTDB taxonomy): Bacteria > Bacteroidota > Ignavibacteria > Kapaibacteriales > UBA2268 > PGYU01. The sequence goes on from CAZWXI010000064.1 coordinate 11,426, forward strand.
CACGCGAATGATCTTCCTTATCGCGTAGCAATATAAACTTGAACCGGGGTGAGTTAGGTTCGGTTGCAAACCAAGCATTAATTTCGTTGTGATTCATTTCGGGTAAATAACTACCGAATGCAGGCGATTTAGCATTCTCGTGTATTTGAGCTTGCCACCTGAGATTGATAGAATCTGTAATAGAGTCGCCGGAATATATTACAGGATAGCTTTTGAACAAATCGTTTGCTGTTTTGAAAGCAGGGTTACTAAAATCATGACTTTCATAGCGACTTGCAACTCTTTTTAGCATCTCTGCAGTTTCGTTTAGTCCAGTAATGGTGGAATTTCTTAAATCACTGTTAAATACTTTGCTTTTGATTAAAATGTAAAGCAATCCGACAAATGAATATCCGATTGCACACCGCGGTTGCAGTCCTTCCGGAATAATAAGATACGGCAACTTTTTAGAATTTGCAAATTTCTTTACTTTGCCGCCCGAAGTGATACAAATTATGTTCATATCGTTATCATAAGCAGACTCGAGAACTGATAATGTTTCTTCAGTGTTGCCCGAATAAGAACTTATTATTATCAATGCATTAGGAGAAATGAACTTTGGCAACTGATAACTCTTATTGACAGTAACCCTGATTGGTGAATTGCAACTCGGGCTATGTAAATAAGAATTCAGAAGATTTCCGCTTAACGATGAACCGCCCATTCCACAAATAACAACTTCGCGGACGTGTTCGTAGTTTCTTTCGATTTCGAATTTATCACCGATTTCGATGGCATGTTTGAATTGCAAATGAAAATTATGCAAAATATTTTGCATGGAACTAACATCGTATTTAATTTCTGTCATAACTGCTCACATTATATTTGTTGAACATTAGAGCCAATCATTTAAGTTTCGTTTTTTAAGTTCAGTAACAACTTTTTTGACATCCTGAACATTTGAGCTATTACAAATAAGAACCGCATCATCTGTCGTGATGATGATAATATCTTTCAATCCAAGTGCTCCGACAAGCATTTTCTCCTTTGCTGAGTTGAATACCGTTGTATCAGTAGAATCAAGCATTATTACATTTTTTCCGCTGATAACGTTGCCATCGTCATTTGCCTTGTGTGCCCGAATAAGAGAATCCCATGAACCTATGTCATCCCACGAAAAAGATGCCTTGCAAACATAGACAATTTGAGATTTTTCCATCAAAGCATGGTCTATTGATTTATCAGGAAAAGAGCAGTACAAATCATTTATGAGTTTGTTTGCGGAATCGAGAGGCTGCGAAGTAAATCCACGATGCAATTTGGACATTTGCTCTACGTAGTAACCAACCTCAGGGTAATGGGTCTTCAGTTCGTTAATAAATGTATCAACTCTCCAAAAGAACATTCCACTATTCCAGAGAAAATTTCCTCGTGATGTATATTCAATTGCTTTCTCTAAATCAGGTTTTTCGTGAAAGCGTATGGCTTTTTGGATGTGTTCTGAATTATCGGAAACATTTGCCTCAATGTAGCCGTAGCCTGTATCGGGTCTTGATGGAGGAATTCCAATAGTGCAGATTGCATTGTGATTTTCGACGAAATCGAGGACTTTATTAATATCTGAGAGAAAAGCAGCGTCGGGCGATATTTTATGGTCTGCTGTCAGTACAGCTACTGAAATCTCTACATCAGACAATTCAAATTTTGTTCTGATGAAAGATATTGCATAAGCCAAACACGCCGCCGTATTACGTTTTGCGGGTTCAGCAATTACATTTTCCGGTGGAAAATTGCTTAATTCCCTTCGGATTGGCATTAGCAAATGTTCTGCAGTTATGATAAATGTATTTTGGAGTGGTATCGCAAGGGAAACTCTTTCCATTGCTTTAGTCAACATGGTTTTGCCAGCATCGTCCAGTCTCAGTAACTGCTTTGGTCGATGCTGCCGGCTTAAAGGCCAGAACCTTTCGCCTGAACCCCCCGCCATTATTATGCAAGTTTTTAACATTTGACTAAGTTTATTTAAAAGTAAACAACAAATATAATTACTATTTTAATAGGTCGGGAGCTTTTTTGATGTTTATTGGCTTTTCTTATACTTTTAACTTTTCAATTTCGTTTTTAGTAACAAAATTTCATATTTTTGAATATGTTTTTAATACAATTTTAGGGAGATATAATGGCAACCAAAATAGCTATTAATGGATTTGGGCGTATAGGCAGACTTGTTGTCCGCGAAATTTTCAATAGAAACAATGATATCGAAATAGTTGGTATAAATGACTTAACTGATGCCACTACACTAGCGCATCTATTCAAATATGATTCGGTTCACGGCAAATTCAAAGGTGAAGTTGCAGCTTTCGATAATTCCTTGATTATTAACGGAAAAACAATTGCAATTTCAGCCGAAAAGACGATAGAAGGCATTCCTTGGAGAGACGTTGACATCGTTCTCGAATCAACGGGTGTGTTTACTAAAAGAGAGCAATTGTTAAAACACGTCGAAATCAGTGGTGCCAAAAAAGTTTTACTTTCCGCACCAGCCAAAGATAAACTTGATGCTACCATTGTTCTTGGCGTTAATGATTTTGCTCTGAAAGGCGATGAGCAACTCATTTCAAATGCATCTTGTACTACCAACTGTTTGGCTCCAATGGTAAAAGTCTTGAATGATGAATTTGGCGTTCATTCCGGTTTTATGACCACAATTCATGCTTACACTAATGACCAGAGAATTTTGGACCTACCACATCGTGATTTACGTCGTGCAAGAGCCGCCGCCGCAAATGCCGTACCTACAACCACCGGAGCCGCTAAAACAGTAGGCGAGGTATTACCTGAACTGAAAGGCAGACTCAATGGCTATGCTGTGCGTATTCCAATTCCAGATGGTTCGCTGACTGATTTTACTGCCATCTTAAATACCGAAGTTACTGCCGAAGATATTAACAGAGCCATGAAGAATGCCGCTGAAACTACTTTAAAAGGTATTCTTGAATACTCCAATGAACCATTAGTCTCGTCTGATATTGTTGGGAATCCGCACTCATGCATTTTTGATAGTGGCTTAACACAAGCATCGGGCAACTTGGTGAAAATCGTAGGATGGTACGACAATGAATATGGTTATTCCTGCAGAATCGTTGATATGCTCGAAAAATTATGCAATTCTTTATAATTGAAAACATTATCCATTTTAACTAAAGGTTGTTTATGATTCGTTCCATGGAAGATGCCGACTTTCAAAACAAAAATGTACTCGTTAGAGTTGATTTGAACGTTCCATTTGATAATAAAGGCAATATCAGCGATGATACGAGAATTGTAGAAACACTACCAACAATAGATAAAATTATTGACAAAGGCGGGACCCCAATTTTAATGTCTCATTTAGGTCGCCCCAAAGGTCAATTCAATCCTAAGTATTCCTTGAAACCTGTTGCTGAATACTTGAAAAATCATTTTGGCTATAGAGTTATTTTTGTTGATGATTGCATAGGTGAATCAGCTAAACAAGCAATTTTTAAAGCAGAATTAGGTGACGTTGTCTTACTCGAAAATTTGAGATTTTATCCCGAAGAAGAAGCTAACGATAGCGATTTTGCATCAAAATTGGCATCCCTAGCAGATATTTACATTAATGACGCTTTTGGAACTGCACACAGAGCTCATGCGAGTACTACGGCTGTTGCGAGTTTTTTTGAAGAGAAATATGCCGGTATCCTGATGCTCAAAGAGATTGATTACTTACGTAGAGTGCTTGGTGACCCCCGTAAACCCTTTGTTGCGGTAATCGGTGGTTCAAAGATTTCTGGTAAAATTGACGTCATAAAGCAACTTTTTGATAAGTGTGATTCAATCTTGCTTGGAGGTGGAATGATTTTCACCTTTTACAAGGCAATGGGGCTTGAAATCGGCAATTCAATTTGTGAAGAAGATAAAATCGAATTGGCTAACGAGCTTATTAAATCAGCAAAGGAACGTGGTATAAATTTAATATTACCAAATGACCTCGTCGTTGCAGATAGTTTTAGTAATGATGCGCCTTTTACGATAGTAGATTACGATGCAATTCCACGAGGACGTGTCGGAATGGATATTGGACAAAAGACAATAAATCAATATAGCGAAATAATAAAAAGCGCCGCGACAGTATTTTGGAATGGTCCAATGGGTGTATTCGAAATGAACAATTTTGCTAAAGGTACATTGGAGGTGGCTCAAGCCCTTGCTGAATTGACATCGCTTGGCGGTATTACCATAATTGGTGGGGGAGATTCTGCCGCAGCTGTGAAATCTGCCGGGATCGAAAAATTCATCAGCCATGTCTCGACAGGCGGCGGTGCTTCTCTGGAATTTCTTGAAGGCAAGGTGCTTCCCGGAGTAGCCGCATTAGAAAATTAATAGTTAAATTTATTAGTGGGAGAGCATAAGTATGGTGATCCCTCGGCTATGGTAATGATCAATTTTGCTAATAGTAAAAAGAGCTTTGAAATCATTGATTCGATAATTAAATCAATGAAGACGTCAATAATGGCACTCGAGCATTCAGGCGAACTTCATCAGACTGCCTATGATTCCGTGAGCAAGGTTTTGAAGTTTTTGAATAACACAATAATATTACTCCCACTCATAATATACAGTAAAGAAAGTTCTAAAATTAGTAAAGAAGACTTGCTTCGCTCATTTGACAATGTTTTGTCATCATGGTCGGAATATTTGATGTGTAGCGAGAAATTTAAGTCATCGTGGCAACATTTTTTAATTGATTGGGATAATTATAAAAGCGACTTTATAAAATCAGGAGAGTTATCACGTACAATTTTTCTTTCCATGAATTAGTACATACAGCACAGCAATTCTCGGCAAATACTTACGTCAATAATACTATTATGAATTAATGAGTAATAAGATGAGAGGATTTGGCAGATTTTCAATTTTTCCACCTGTACTTAAAGCGCTGCTGATTATAAACGTAGCAGTGTTCATTGTACAGTATTTATTCTTTGGTGGATTGACTCTTAACGGAATTCCGTTAAATGCTATTTTTATCAAATATTTCGCACTGCAACCTTTCCAAATAGATAAATTATTCGAGATTACGAGCAGTATTTTTCTGCCTTGGCAACTAATTACTTACCAGTTCATGCATGGAGGTTTGTGGCACTTGTTTTTTAATATGTTCGCATTATGGATGTTCGGTTCTGAATTAGAGAACTTATGGGGTAGCAAACGTTTTCTAATATATTATTTGCTCAGTGGAATCGGTGCCGCAGTAATACATTTGTTTGTCACACCATTAATCACAGGTTCCATGGCTCCGACAGTTGGAGCATCGGGTTCTGTTTATGGGATTTTGCTGGCATTTGCCTTTACTTTCCCCAATAGGCCTATATTTATGTTCCCATTTTTTATACCGATACCTGCTAAATTTTTCGTACTTATATTTGTAATTATTGAAATGATATCCGGTGTATCCGGAGCGTCAGGCATTGCTCATTTTGCGCACCTCGGTGGTGCACTTACGGGCTTCATACTCCTGAAATTTGGCGATAGAATGGGAGTGTTTAAACTCTTTTCAAAATATGGTAGTTCTTATGACCCTGGTTTTGGGGGAAGTGGATATGATAATGACTTGTATGGAACTCGAACCACTCCGAACGCTTTACGTGTTAAATGGACACGAGTAATTGAACAACCCCAAAAAGCTGTACAAAGTGAACCAAAGGCGGAAACAAAAAGAAAATATATTATTGACGGTGAGGAAATCACGCAAGCAAGGATTGATGAAATTCTTGATAAAATTTCGGCGAGTGGTTACCAAAGTCTAACAGAAAAAGAAAAGTTCATTTTAACAGAGTTAAGTAAACGAATATAAACTATAATCAATAAACGTAGATGGTTATAAACAATTTCTCAGGAGGATTGAATGTCATAAACAATCCCAACCTACAAAAAGACGGGAATACGAGATTATCATCCTATCCTCGGAGAAAGTCGAAACGTATTATGGTTGGAGGGATACCGGTAGGTGGTGGCGCCCCGATATCAGTTCAAACCATGACTAAGCTCAAAACTTCTGACGTAGACGGTATAGTTGCCCAGATTAAAAGATGCGAAGAAGTAGGTGTTGACATCGTTCGAGTAACCGTCAATAATAAAGAAGCATCCGAAGCTATTGGAGAAATCGTAAAGCGAGTTAATGTGCCTATAGTGGCTGATATACATTTTAACTACATGTTTGCCCTAAAATCAATTGAAGCAGGCGTGGCGAAAGTTCGGATAAATCCGGGCAACATCGGGAAACTTGACCGGATCAAAAAGGTATTAAGTGCCGCTAAAGATCGCGGTATTCCGATTAGGATCGGAGTTAACTCTGGTTCTCTCGAAAAAGACATTCTCGATAAACATGGATACCCAACGGCAGAGGCACTTTATGAGTCTGCTATACGACACGTGGAAATAGCACAGGACTTCGGTTTTGATGATTTGGTAATATCCGTGAAATCTACATCTGTACCGTTGATGATAGAGGCATATAGACTAATTGCTGAAAGAACAGAATTTCCGCTTCACTTAGGAGTGACAGAAGCCGGTAGGATCCGGACGGGCACAATAAAATCCGCTATCGGCATAGGTACATTATTAGCAGAAGGCATTGGTGATACTATACGAGTTTCGCTTACAGATGAGCCAGAGCAAGAAGTCGAAGTCGGTAAAGAGATTCTGCGAGCACTTGGTCTAGCACAACGAAATGTTGAAATCATATCATGTCCGACTTGTGGCAGACTGGATGTTGACTTATTTAAAATAACTGAAGAAATTGAAAATGCTGTAAAGGACATAAAGAAGCCTATGACTGTCTCAATCTTAGGGTGTGCTGTTAATGGACCCGGCGAAGCACGTGAGGCTGATTTAGGTGTTGCAGCCGCAAAAGGCAAAGCTTTAATTTTCCGTAAAGGCGAACCGTTACGGTACGTTCCCGAAGAGGATATTGTTCCCGAATTGCTCAAAGAGATTCACGCTTTCGTACCCGACGAAGATTAATTTGTACTTTTGATAACTTGTAGATTGAAATTACGCTTCGGTCCCGTTTTTTTCTACTATGATTGTGACTGGGCCATCGTTTATTAGTTCTACATCCATCATAGCTCCAAATCCTCCTGATTCTGTATGTATCCCCAAATTTTTAAATTTCTCGATGATTTTATTATAGTACAGTTCCCCATCTTCGGGAGTTGCAGCATTAGTGAAACTTGGTCTAAATCCTTTTCGTACATCACCGCATACGGTAAAATTTGATATAACTAAAATTTGTCCGTCAATATCAATCACTGACAAATTCATTTTCCTGTTTTTGTCGGAAAAAATTCTCAATCCAGCGATTTTGTTGCTCATCCAATCCAAAACTTCAGCATTATCATTTTGGCACACTCCCAGAAACACAAGCAGTCCATGCGATATTTTGCCTACAATTTGTCCATCTATGCTTACACTTGCCGATTTCACTCTCTGTACTA
>CAZWXI010000065.1:0-18760 GCA_964637845.1 uncultured Hyphomicrobiales bacterium
CGGTCAATTGTGGCGAAAAAAACTCATTCTGTCAGATTAAATGTTGACTATTACATATGCTTTAGCCTTGATGCAATCTGGCAGTTGATATCGTTGTTGGTTGTTTGTCCCATTGGATTTGCTTCCTTGCTTAAATTTCTGCCAAAATATGTCGTAGTACAATACTCCGTCTTTCGTCTTGTTGCGTAACTTACAAGCAGATAGGAAATTACTCTGCTCACCTTAGAAAGCACTCTTTCTTACCTATTTCGTTTAAAGCACCAACAAAAAGAATCAATCCATTCGATGGATTAATGGAAGCACAGGAATGCAGGGAAAAACTCTATAGAGTATCTCAAAGATTTTATTGAATTTCCTAAGTGATCCCAAGGGGATTCGAACCCCTACTGCCAGCGTGAAAGGCTGGTGACCTAACCGTTAGTCGATGGGACCGATTAGACTACAAAGAATTCAAAAATAACACTTTTTTTTGACTTAGCCAAAAAAATCTTACAAAAACACTTTCTTTGTTCGCTCTATTGGAATTTTAGTGAAAAGGAACTGTCAGAATTGGCATAAAACTCGTAAATCGTTCTCATAGAGGAGTCTGATGTCATCTATACCGGTACGAAGCAGTGTAACGCGCTCAATTCCGAAACCGAAGGCGTAGCCGCTGTAAACTTCTGGATCAATACTGCCTGCTCTAAGTACATTGGGATGCACCATACCGCAACCGGCAATTTCGAGCCATCCGGAATATTTGCAGATTCTACAACCCTTGCCACCGCAAAGATAGCAACTGATATCTACCTCGGCTGATGGTTCGGTAAACGGGAAATATGATGGACGAAATCTGAATTTTGAGTTTTCTCCGTACATTCTTTTGGCAAATGCCATAATGGTGGCTTTCAGGTGAGCAAGCGAAACGTTTTTGTCAATGTATAGCCCTTCAACTTGGTGGAACTCTGCAAGTGAGCGCGAATTTATGGACTCGTTGCGATAAACTCGTCCCGGCATAATTGAGCGTATCGGTGGCTTTTGCGCCTGCATCACCCGAATTTGTACCGGTGATGTATGTGTCCTAAGCAGCAGTTCTTGCTCTGATTTCACGAAAAAAGTATCTTGCATGTCGCGTGCAGGGTGGTCTGGGGCAAAATTCAGAGCATCGAAATTGTGGTAGCCGTCTTCTATATCGGGCCCTTCGGCAACGCTGAATCCCATGGAAATAAATATACTTGTGATGTCTTCTAATGTTTGTAGAACGGGGTGTTCTGTCCCGCGGAAATTTCGTCTGCCGGGCAAACTCAAATCTATATCCGGTTTTGACTGACTAATAAACGAAAAACGTTCTTGGAGCGTTCTGAACTCGCTCTCGGCGAATTGTCTCAACTCGTTTAATTCTTTGCCGATTAGTGGTTTGCTCTCTGCGGGAGCTTGCTTCATTTTTTCGAAAAATGTTTGTATTTCACCTTTTTTGACAAGATATTTCATCCTGAAATTTTCGAGAATATCCTTATTATTTATTTGCTCGAGTTCTCGGGCAATTTGGTGCCGCAGTTCTTTTATTTCATCAATCATTTCGATTTAAAGAATTTAATAAAATATTAAAGTAAGCAAAAACTCGTAAATATTAAAATTATAATTCCGGAACATCTTGGTTTAGAAGTTCGGTGCGTTCCGCAATTTTCAGGTTCGAAGTGATTTGGTCCAAATCGCCGCTCATGACGGAACCGAGTGAATAGTTTTTTGCATCACCTCCGAGGCGGTGGTCTGTGACTCGATTTTGCGGGTAATTATAGGTACGGATTTTCTCCGAGCGGTCGCCCGTTTTGACCATCATTTTTCGAGAGGACGACATTTCTTCCTGTTGCTTTTTTAGTTCGAGTTCGTACAATCTCGAGCGTAGTACTTTCATAGCTTTTTCGCGATTTTTCAGTTGCGAGCGTTCCTCTTGGCATTGCACGACAATTCCCGTCGGATTATGAACAATTCTAACGGCTGTTTCAACTTTGTTAACGTTTTGCCCGCCTTTGCCGCCAGCTCGGAATATATCTATTCGCAGGTCTTCTTCACGAATTTCGATATCGATGTCTTCCGCTTCGGGTAGAACCGCAACTGTTGCTGCCGATGTGTGCACTCGACCACTGGCTTCGGTTTCGGGAACGCGTTGTACACGATGCACTCCACTCTCGAATTTCATGGTTCCGAACACATCGTCTCCAGATATTGAAAAGACTATTTCCTTGAATCCGCCTTTTTCGCTTTCATTAAAATCAATTATTTCTATTTTGTAATTTATTTTATCGGCAAAATGCTCGTACATTCGGAATAAATCACCGACAAATATTCCGGCTTCGTCACCGCCGGTGCCTGCTCTTATTTCGACAATACAATTCTTTAAATCGTTGGGGTCTTTCGGGAGCAGCAAAAATCGAAGTTCTTCTTCTAATGACTCAAGCTCGGATGAAATACTATCAGTTTCCTTGTATGCCATATCTCTTAATTCTGGGTCTAAGGCTTTATCGGAAGCCAACTCTTTATTCGATTTTAACTCATCACTCAATTTAATATACCGCAATCCGCTCTCAACGATGGCTTTGAGTTGTTTCCTCTCACGAGATATTTGTTTATATTTACCGACATCATTGACGATTTCGGGATTATTCAAACTTTCCTCAATTTTATCGAATCTTTGGATGATTGATTTTATTTTTTCGTACATATTCGTCTATTGTTATTCGAAATAAGTGTAGCTACAAAAATACTAAAAATATAGGTTTATGGTTATTCTTGGTTATACTTTAAGCGGTTGCGAACGACTTATTCCGAAATAAATGGTTATATTTGTTGTTTGTTTTAATGATGTTGACTTATATGTGTGGAATTGTAGGATATTTAGGGACAAATTCGGCGGCAAACATCCTAATCAATGGTCTCAAGAGGATGGAGTACAGAGGATATGATTCAGCCGGTATTGCTGTACTGAATAATTGTTCAATCAAAACGCTCAAGAAAAAGGGTAAAGTTTCAGAACTCGAGAGATTGGTAAATTTTTCTGAAGAAAACTCCACGATCGGCATTGCTCATACTCGATGGGCAACTCACGGCTTCCCGAATGACATCAACGCTCATCCTCATTCAGACCAAGCAAATAAAATCACTATAGTTCATAACGGAATTATTGAAAATTATGCTGTTCTTAAAAAGAAACTGACTTTGGACGGTTACACATTTCGCTCCGAGACTGATACTGAAGTATTGGCTGTATTTATAGGTGCTTTGTACGAACAATTCGGTGATTTGGAGCATGCTGTCAGGTTTGCCTTATCCGAAGTTGACGGTACATTCGGGATCTTAGTGCTCTCATCAGACCATCCTGATATGCTGATTGCGGCGCGTCGGGGTAGCCCGTTACTTATCGGTATAGGCGAAGATGAGTTTGTTGCCGCATCCGATGCCGCCGCAGTTATTCAATACACTAAGCAAGTCATATATTTAAGTGATAATGAAATCGCTGTAATAAGACGCGACGGTTATCACACTAAGACTATTTCCAATGAGAAAACTATTTCCAAGGTCGAGCAAATTGAATTCGATTTGGAGCAGATTGAGAAGGGTGGATTTGAGCATTTTATGCTTAAAGAAATATTTGAACAACCTGAAACCATACAAAACGCTTTCCGTGGGCGTTTGCTTGTTGATGAAGGGAATGTGAAATTGGGTGGTCTCAGGCAAATTCAAGAGCAACTGCGTTCAGCCGAGAGGATTATCATAACTGCTTGCGGAACCTCTTGGCATGCGGGATTAGTAGGGGAATACATGATTGAGCATCTTGCAAACATTCCCGTCGAGGTCGAATATGCTTCAGAATTCCGTTATCGAAATCCTGTAATAAAGAAAAATGACATAGTTCTTGCTATTTCGCAAAGTGGCGAGACCGCCGATACTATGGCGGCTGTCCGAGAGGCACAGGAAAAAGGTGCTACCGTGCTTGGGATCGTCAATGTAGTCGGTAGTTCGATTGCCCGTTCGACCGCCGCGGGGGTATATACCCACGCCGGTCCTGAAATCGGAGTCGCTTCGACAAAAGCATTTACATCGCAATTGACCGTGCTTAGTCTCATTGCGATTATGCTCGGTAGGATGAACACCTTGAGTAAATACGACGGTATAAAAATAGCAAAAGAGTTATTAAATATTCCCGATAAAATAAAAAAGATTTTTGAATCAGCCGAAATAATTAAGAAGATAGCTAAACAGCACTGCAAAGCAAATAATTTTCTTTATTTGGGGCGAGGATATAATTTTCCTGTTGCTCTTGAAGGTGCTCTCAAACTTAAGGAAATATCTTATATACATGCTGAGGGTTATCCTGCCGCTGAAATGAAGCATGGTCCGATTGCACTTATTGATGAGAATATGCCCGTGGTATTTATTGCCACTCAGGATGAAATTTACGATAAAATTCTTTCGAATATTGAAGAAGTAAAAGCCCGCAAAGGAAAAATCATTGCCATAGCTACCGAAGGTGACGAAAAAATTGCGACTGTCGCGGACAATGTGATTTACATACCCGAAACGCTGCCGATGCTTACACCGATTTTATCGGTAATTCCACTTCAATTACTTGCTTATTATACAGCTTTTGAATTGGGCTGTGATATAGATAAACCTCGCAATTTAGCAAAAAGCGTAACAGTTGAATAGGTGATATTATGAAAGTCTCGATTATTGGCTTAGGTTATGTGGGATTGCCTCTTGCATGTGCAATTAATCTAAAAACCGCTCATGAAGTTGTCGGATATGATTATAATCCCTCGAAGATTAAAAAGATCATTGATAAACAATGTCCGATTGATGATTTTCAATGTCAAGAGGATTTGAAGCACATAAATTTCGAAGTATCCTCCGAAGCTGATGTTATGAGAGACTCGGATATTTTTATTATTTGTGTGCCGACTCCTGTATTAAATGATTATACTCCCGATTTGAGACCTCTACGCAGTGCGGTGGAATCAGTTGCGCCTTTTGTAAAGAAAAATTCAAATATCGTTGTCGAATCCACCATTAATCCCGGTGTTTGCGATGAAATTGTAATACCGATACTTGAAGATGCTACGAGCTTGAAAGCAGGTGTGGATTTCGACGTTGCTCATTGCCCCGAGCGTATAAATCCGGGTGACCCGTATTGGAATGTTTATAATATTCCGCGGAACATCGGCTCGACGCGTCCCGAAGCTACTGCTTTTCTTGCTGAGTTTTATCGGAGTTTTATAAGTGGTGAAATAAACGAGATGCCAAATCTCAAAACCGTTGAAGCTACGAAAATCATTGAAAATACTTTCCGCGACATAAACATTGCTTTTGTTAATGAGCTTGCCAAGTCCTTTGACATTCTCAATATTGATTTGATGGCAGTTATCAAAGGCGCATCGAATAAACCGTTTGCTTTTTTACCGCATTTCCCCGGTTGCGGTGTAGGCGGACATTGTATTCCCGTTGACCCGTATTATCTGATTGAGCGTGCAAAACAGAGCGGATTTGACCATAAATTCCTGAAATTGGCAAGAGAAATTAATAATTCAATGCCGGAATATACGATTGAGAAGTTAACAGATGCTTTGAATATTTTCGAAAGGCCAATAAAAAACACACCTATCGCATTATTAGGGTTAAGCTATAAGGCTAATGTCGGCGATTTGCGTGAATCTCCATCACTGACGATTAGGAAGATTTTAGAAGAAAAGCAGGCTGATATAATAGCTTATGACCCTTATTTCCCGGAATACTCCGATGTTCAAAGTCTCGAAGAGGCGCTCGGGAAAGCACTTGCCGTTTTGATTGCCGCAGACCACAAAGTTTTTCGGGAGCGATTAACGGCTGCATATTTATTAGAATTTGGTGTAAAAATAGTCATTGACGGCAAAAATTGTCTCGACAAGGAGAGTATTGTTGCTTCCGGAATTGTTTATAAAGGTATCGGAACTTAAAGCTCGTCGCGCATAGAGGATTTTCGCTTATTTGGGTCAAGCTCTGTTTTGCGTAACCTGATTGATTCAGGTGTTATTTCTACTACTTCGTCTTCGGCAATGAATTCTATTGCCTGCTCTAATGAAAGTCTTCTTGGCGGTCTCAACGGAATAGTATTATCTGAGCCACTTGCTCGCATGTTGGTTAATTTCTTTTCTTTGGTAATGTTTACTTGTAAGTCAGTTGCTTTATTGCGTTCGCCGATAATCATTCCGCAATATACTTTTGTACCGACGTCAATAAAAAGTTCACCTCTGTCCTCCATAGCAAGACTTGCATAAGCAGTGGATTTGCCCGCTCTATCTGCAACTAAAGCTCCCGAAGCCCTCTGAGGTATATTACCGAACCACTCGGAATATCCGTCAAATAAAGTATTCATTACGCCTGTGCCTTTTGTGTCAGTCAAAAATTGACTTCTAAATCCGATTAGTCCTCTCGAAGGAATAAGGAACTCCATATTGACCCGACCATGACCTGTATTTAGCAGGTTCTGCATAATACCTTTGCGGAGCGAAAGCTTTTCGGTTATTATACCAACGTGTTCTTCTCTTACGTCGAGATAGACTCTTTCGACGGGTTCATGGATTTTTTCGTCAACTTCCTTGGTTATTACGTTTGGTCTCGACACCATGAATTCATATCCTTCGCGGCGCATTGTTTCGATTAGAATTGCCATTTGTAACTCACCGCGTCCTTTGACTTCGAAGGCATCAGCACGTTCGGGAAGAGGTTCTACTTCGAGCGAAACATTTCTGAGCATTTCTTTTTCGAGGCGTGATTTCAGATGCCGTGTAGTAAGAAATTTACCTTCTGTACCTGCAAAAGGGCTGTTATTGATATAAAATATCATTGATACAGTCGGTGCATCGACCGAAATTCGCGGCAATGGTCTCGGGTTTTCATTATCTGATATTGTGTCGCCTATACTTATATTGTCTATTCCCGCGATGGCTATTATATCTCCAGAGAAGACATTTTCGACCATTTTCTTTTTCAGCCCTTCAAACGTATATAACGCCGAAGGTTTTTGATTTGTTCTGAAACCATTTGCGGTACACAATGTATAGGGTTTATTCATTTCCAAAGTACCGTTCTCGAGTCTTCCGATTGCAATTTGCCCGACATATGAATCATAATCAAGATTTGTCACCAAAAATTGTGGTTTAAGAGTATCATCAGATTTCGGTCCGGGAATGGCACTGATAATTGTATCGAAAAGTGGTCTTAAGTCGGTGGAATTATCTTCAATCTCAAAATGAGCGACTCCGAGTTTCGCATTTGTATATAGGATTTTGAAATCAATTTGCTGGTCATTGGCATCTAAATCAATGAATAAATCATAGATTTCGTTAATGACTTGTTGAATTCTTGCATCGGGACGGTCAATTTTATTTATCACGACAATAATTGACAATTGCCTCGCGAGTGCCTTTTTGACTACGAAACGAGTTTGCGGAAGGGGTCCTTCGCTCGCATCAACAAGCAAAATCGCTCCATCGACAAGGCTGAGACTGCGTTCTACTTCGCCTCCGAAATCTGCGTGTCCCGGAGTATCCATTATGTTGATTTTAATGTTATTATATCGAATGGCGGTATTTTTTGCCATGATGGTTATTCCGCGTTCACGTTCCAAGTCCATGGAATCCATTATTCTGTCGTCAATTTGCTGATTATCGCGAAATGTACCGCTTTGCCTTAGCATACCATCAACAAGTGTGGTTTTTCCGTGGTCAACGTGGGCGATAATTGCTATATTTCTAATGTCATTTTTATTCATTGAGTTTTATCGGATTTATTATTTCAAATCGAGAGAGAATAAGTTTCAGTTTCAATTATTGATTATTTGTTATTTTGCTAATTTGAACCATTTTACCAAATCCTTGAAAGTCGGTTTTTTGCCGTACATTAAAATTCCGACTCTGTAAATTTTTGCCGCAATGTAGAGGCATAGTAAAAATGTAAGACTAAGTAAGACAATTGAAAGTGCTATTTGCCAAATTGGAACACTTGTAGCCGCAATTCGTGCTATCATTAAAATAGGTGTGAAGAAAGGGATTAGCGACAGCACAACAGCCAAAGTTCCATCTGGATTTGCCATTACGTTTGTAATGAATAATATCGGAATGATTATTGGTAGTGTAACGGGTAACTGCAATTGTGCGGCATCGGCTTCTTGGTCAACCGCCGAGCCTACCGCGGCAAATAGCGTAGAATATATAAAATATCCAGATAAGAAGTAGAATAGAAATGCTGCTATTAGCCATGGGGATATCGAAATATTATTCAACATGTCAATCAATCCGTTTTGGTCAGGTATTTCAGTGCTTGCGGCAGCAATATCAGGTGTTCCCATGAAACTCGATGCTATCGAACCTCCAAATGCAACAAATATTGCCAGTAAAATTATCCAGAACAACACTTGTGTCAGTCCGACTGCTCCTATGCCGACTACTTTGCCCATCATGATTTCGAAAGGTTTTGCCGACGAGGCAATTACTTCCACAATACGATTTGCTTTTTCTTCGATTACTCCACGCATCACGAATGCACCATAGGTAAACATCAGTCCATATATAACAAATCCCATTACGTATCCAAGTATAGCAAAGACTTGTGTAAAATCCTCTTTTGTACCCTCTTGAGTGACTTTTTTAGTGGTTAGGCTGACTCCGCGATTGACAAGTTCTTTAATGCTGTCGTCGGCACCGATTTCGTTCAATCTTAGGTTTATAATTATATCCTCTGTGTTGCGCTCTATTAGTGTCACGAAACCAAGCCCGCCTCCGCCGCTCGTATAAACCGTTGCTGTGCCTTTTTGCGTAAAGTCTTCCGGAAGGACTAAATAGCCGTCAATTTCGCCTGAGAGTACTTTTTCGCCGAGTTCAATTTCGCTTAGGTTAGTTAAGTAAAATTTCGAAGTATCGCGTTCTACAAGCATAGAGCCGATACGATTTGTGTAGTCCACAATTGCAAGTTTTTTGGTGGTTTGGTCGGCAGACATGATTGTCACTAAAATAATAATGCCGTAAATTAATATAATAGCGAGGGGTGCCAAAATTGTACCGATGATAAATCCTTTTGATTTAATTTTCGTGAGATATTCATGTAGAATTATCGTTGTTATTTTGTTTTTTTTATTCATTGATTTACCTCGACGATGTTTGTTTTCTGTTTAGCTACTTCGGAAATGAAAATTTCGTGCAAACTCGGATAGGATTTTTCGAATTTGTAGATGTCAATTTTCGATACTAAGTCTCTTAATATTTCATTTGTTGTTGGGGAATTTTCACTCAATCTGAATTCAATTCGATGATTAGTTTTGTCATTTATCTTTATATCGGGAATTTGTTCAATGTGCGCGGCATCACCATTAAATTCAATGATAATTGTATTCTCCCCGTAGCTTGCCTTGATTTCGCTGACTTTGCCGCGAACTATTACTTTGCCCTTGTTAATGATAACTATATCATTGCATAGTTGCTCTACTTGTGCCATAACGTGGGTTGAAAGAATTATCGTTTTGCCTTGCTCTTTCATTTCGAGTATGATTGATTTGAGCATTTCTGTATTAATCGGGTCAAATCCTGAGAAGGGTTCATCGAGTATCAAAATTTTGGGGTCGTGCAGTATTGTGGATATGAATTGTACTTTTTGTTGCATACCTTTTGAAAGTTCTTGGATTTTTTTATTTTCCCAGCCTACGGCACCAAGTTTTCGTAGCCATTCGAGTGCATTTTTTTCGGCGATTTTGGTTGGTATTCCTTTGAGTTGGGCAAAGTATTTTAATTGGTCGATTACCTTTAATTTTTTGTAAAGCCCTCGCTCTTCGGGTAAATATCCGATAATTGACTGGCTTTCATAACCTGTATCTTTACCGTCAATTGTAATTTTTCCTTGATCGGGAATGATTATATTCGTAATCATCCTGATTGTGGTTGTTTTACCTGCTCCGTTGGGCCCCAATAGTCCGAATATTGTGCCGGGATTGACTTCAAAGCTGATGCCGTCAACTGCGGTATAATTTCCGAATGTCTTTTTTATAGATTGGATACTTATCAAACCCATATCACTCTCTTTGCATTTTTGTTTAATACAATGAGTATTTACGTTTAAGTAGGACATCTGTTTCAATAATTTTAGCTCTTATTTGGTGTGCAGTTGGGAAATTAATTTTATTTAATTAAATTTTCACATTAGATATCAAGGTATTGGTAAATAATTCACATTAGTTGATATTTATAGATACACTATAACTTAATATTTTCGTTTATATTTTATAATTCACAATAAAAGAGGAGTAGCGGTATGAAAGCCAAAGATATATTAAAAATCAAGGGGCCGGAAGTTGTCACAATCAGTGAAAAGCGGAGCGTAAGCGATGCTATTGAGTCGTTAGTGAAGAACAATATAGGTGTTCTCTTGGTATTAAATGAAGGTGCAAAACTTGCTGGCATAATCAGTGAGCGTGATATAATAAGGACCATACATCAATATAGGGACAATTACGGAGAGAAGTCTGTGGGAGAAATTATGACAAGAAATATCATCTATGCCGATTACGAGGACAGTATCGAGTATCTTGAAAGCATTATGACAAATAATCGTGTCAGGCATATTCCAATTATGAACGGTAACATTCTTGCAGGGTTGATTTCCATCGGTGACGTCGTGAAATATATGCTCAAAGAGAAAGATGCTGAAAACAAGTATCTTTTTGATTTTTTGAGTGGAAATGTGAAATAGTAAAATAACGGCTGTCAAAATTGACAGCCGTTTATTTCTGATTGCAATTCACATTAATAATTAAAAATTTCTTCCAAAGTCAGTTCTTTTATTTCGCCAAATTGTTTTAAGATTTCAAAGTCAATTTTATCGCGATTGCCGATTAACATGAATGCATATTTCTTGCCCTTAATGCGGGAGTTGAAGAAATTGTCCATGTCCTTGATAGTGATTTGGGGTGTTTTTTCATAAATATCTTGGCGAGTGTCGTAATTAAATCCAAGTTTTTGATTGTTGAGATGGCTCCAGAAGATGCTGGATTTAGTTATTCTTTCAGATTCGATTTTTTTCATGATACCCGTCTTTGAAAGCTCGAATTGCTTTTCGGCTTTTGGCATGTCGTTGAGTAATTCGAGAAATGCTTCGGCAGCGACACTGAGTTTATCGGGTTGTGTTCCGAGGAAAGCATAAATATAATGTGACTTGTCGGGCTCAGATGGTTGAGTATATGTAGCATATGCTGCATAGCCTAACGCCCTTGATTCTCGTAGTTCCTGAAATACTACCGATGATAGTCCACTTCCGAAATATTCACGGAAGAGTCTTGCTTCTGCCATTGTGGACTTATCAAATTTGCGGTCTCGCGAGACCATAAGTATGTTTGTCTGGACCATATCGTAGTGAACGAAATATACTTCGCCTTTATTGAAATCGCGTTCTGCGAAGGTTTTTCTTTTGGGATAATCGTTCAATTTTTGTGGGATTATGTGGTACTTTTCGATTAATCTTTTTCCGGCTACGGCATCTTTGCCGTAATAAAAGGCATAGTGTTTGTATGAGGTGAGATTGTTTATTATATCGGTAAGTTGCTTTGGGTTGATATTTCGTAAGTCTTCTTCATTTATAATATTTGTAAACGGATTGTCTTTCCCATAGATGCCATAGTTCAGCAAAGCACCCCAAAGTATTGTTCCTTGGTCTAATTTTGCATCAGTTCGTGACTTCAAGATGTTCAACATATATTCTCGGTAAATAGCTTCATCAGGTTTTGCGTTTGCAAGCAGGTGCTCGAGGAGTTCCAATCCATTTTCCATATTTTCTTGCAAACCGCTGATTGAGACGTATGTTCTGTCGGAGCCAGTGCTTACATTGAAAGATATCCCATACTTGAAAAACATACTGCTGATTTGGTCTGGCGTGTATTTGTCTGTCCCTATATATTGCAGATAATCAACAGCAAGGGGAAGCATCAAATCATGCTCTGAACCCATATCAAGTATAAATGATAGCGAAAATAGTTCATTCGTGTGATTTTTAATGTGGTGCATTTTTATACCGTTTGTCAAATCCAGCGTTTTAATGGAGTCTTTATAGCTGACGAAAACGGGTTTCAACCTGTCGGGTTCAATTGAGTTAATATAGGTAAAAAATTCGGATTTAGCGTCCCGATTCATGTTTATCGGAGTTATTTTGGGTTTATCTACTTTGACGATATTCTCATCTTTGCCCATTCTCTTGAATACAGACACATGATTTAAGTCGAAATTATTCATAGCGAATTGGGATAAATCTTGCTTTGTTATTCGCAAGACTTTGTCGATGTGTTCTAAGTAATCAATCCAGGGCAAATCGGCAGAAAAATACGAAACAAATGTATGGGCAATTCTATTCGATTCACTCATTCTGATTCGATTAAGTTTCATGCGATTTATGATAGCCTCCAGTAAACCTTCGTCCCAATTACCGCTTTTTACATTTTCCAATTGTTTCAGCAAGAGTTCTTGCACGACTTCAAGAGGTTGGCCTTCGCGGGGTTCACCGTAGAATACAAGTGTTCCATAATCATTCATGGTGCTGGCATATGCATAAGAATTTAAGACTTCTTGCTTCTGGTTCAAATTAATGTCAATTAATCCTGCTTGACCGTTGTAGAGGACTTCGGCAAGCATTTGTAATAGATATTTGTCTTCACTTTTGATACCGGGTGTACGGAAAGCGGTAATTACGAACTCGGGGTTAGGTCCGAAAACGTCGTATCGTAAGTGGTGTACGATAGGTTCTTCTACTGGATGTTCTATTTCAGGTACAGTTCTGGCTTCCATTTTCCCGAAATATTTATCAATTAGCGAAACTGTTTGCTCGAAATCTAAATCACCGGCGATACAAATTGCCATGTTATTCGGTACGTAAAATGTATCGAAATAATTATGAATGTTAACCATTGACGGATTTTTCAAATGTTCGGGATTGCCTATTACGGTTTGAGTACCGTAAGGGTGTGTGGGGAACAATGCCTCCATTAATTTGTTATAAGCTCGGGTATCGTCTCGGTCTTGGTACATATTAAATTCTTCGTAAACGGTTTCAAGCTCGGTATGGAATAAGCGCAGTACCAATTTACTAAAGCGTTCACTCTCAATTTTGAGCCATTTTTCGAATTCATTGGTGGGTATATCGTTCATATATACGGTTCTTTCATTGCTCGTATAGGCGTTAGTACTTTTAGCGCCTAAGGCGTTTATCATTTTGTCGTATTCACTGGGAATAGCATATTTGGAGGCAATTTGCGACACGCTGTCTATCAATTCATAAATCCGAGCTTTTTCTGTGGGGTTCTGGGTTTCTTTGTGTTTTTCAAACAGTACAGACAGTTCGTCAAGATATTTTTTCTCTTGCTCCCAGTTACTTGTGCCAATTTTACTCGAACCTTTGAACATCATATGTTCGAGGTAATGAGCTAAGCCGGTTGTTTCCTTGGGGTCGTATGTTGCTCCGGCTTTTACAGCTATAAATGTCTGTAGTCTCGGTTCGTCAAAATTTTGTTTGAGATATATCTTCAGTCCATTGTTAAGTGTATAAATCCTTACATTCAACGGGTCATTAGTTACGTATTCGTATCTGTAGCCATTTTTGTCAACAGCTGTTTTAGTGGTGTAAACCGATGCCGGAAGTTGATTAATGATTAATATTTGTGCTGTTAGCACTAAGACAAGAAATTTGATTTTTTTCATTTTATATATACCGAATCTTAATAGTAAAAATTATTCAAAATTAACATTTTAAGGAGATATTATCAAAAAAATTATGATAAAATTTTGCTAATAGCGAAAAAAACACTTGAAGTGTATTTCAAGCTAAACTAAAATGCTTTTGAATTTATAAAGTTTGGTGTTTTTTATTTAAATTTGAACTTGTTTGTTTTGATAAAGTTCAAAATTTGTTTCAAATTACTTTATTATTCGTTATGTAATTTTGAAATATTCGGAGTATGAAGAGCATGTTAAAGTCAATATTTATTGCGTTGTTGTTATTTGTTTTCGCTGATATGCTGTTTGGTGAAACATATTATGTCAATAATGCTGTCAACGTGAGCACTCCATCGGGGTCGCAATCGGCACCTTTCCAAAAAATAGCTGATGCGGTCAAAGCAGCCAGAGCCGGCGATGAGATTATCATTATCGGAAATCATGGAGGAAAACAACTGATTTATTCGGAACAGCTTGTAATTCCGAAAGAACTCGAATCGCTGAAAATTACGGGCAATGACAATCCGGTTATTGATGGCTCGGGGCTCGGAGGCTTGAATAATGCCGCATTTCTTGTTAGAACTGAAACCGTAAGGATTACTAGTCTTACTGTAAGAAACTTTACGGGTGGCAGTATTGATGAGTTGCGAGTGAAAGGCGGAGCGGCTTTTGCTTTTACTGCGGGGCTACGTGACGCAAGAATTGAACGTAACACAATCGAAAATTGCAATTATGGCATGATATTCGAGAATAATGAATCACTTAGAATAAGCGGAAATACGCTTAAGGGCTTTCCCGCAATTGAAAATGACAACCCGAAAACCGGCGGGGTGGGGATTATGATTTTTTCGGAAGGAAAATTTATTCAAGACAACTACATCGGGGGGAAAATGCCTAACACAATCAGCGGTGCAGACTATGCCGCTATTTACGTCGGTTCTACAAAAAATGAAGTACTTGCTGATTTCACGCAAATTACAAATAATGTGGTTAAAGATAATCCCAGAGCTTATGGTATTGTTACTTCGAATATCGAGGGTTCGTGCAAGATTACAGGTAATTTATTTGAAGGAAATAAAGTGGCTGTCTTCATGAAAGGTGCTAACTATGATACCTTCATTGAGCGAAACACATTCAAAGGTTCTCTTTCGAGTAGTGAAATCATAGCCGACAAAAGTTATAGTGGTGCAGTTCTTTACTCAATTTGGAAGCATTTCGATAATGTATTCGACAAAGCAACCTTCGCCAAAATTCACAGCGAGGATTATCATGAAATATTGGTTTCTGATGGTTTTATGCATATTAGAACAAATGAAGCTGATGCAGCTAAAGATGCCGGCGATGACGGAGTAGTATCGAAATGAAGTACCTCTTGTGGTACATAATAATTTCGTTTTTGTTTTTAGTTTTCGTTCAAGAAATCTTTGGCGATGAGCATTGTTGCAGGTGTTCGGGATATAAATGTTATACTGTGGAATTAGTCAAATCACTAAAAAACAAAGAACACGGGCATGGATTATTACAGGAAGACTTTCGCATTCCGATGCAAAAGTCGGCTGTTTCTCCAAAGGGCTTTTTTGTGATTCATTACGATACAAGTGGTACCGATAAAGTTGATTTATCTGATTTCAATGACAACGGTATTCCCGATTATGTTGATTCAGTAGCTTATTACTTCGATTTAGCTTATGAGTTTTTGGTTTATGAGCTTGGTTATAATCCGCCGCCGCCGGATAGTGGTTTCGGCGGAAACGACAAATATGATGTATATATTGTTAACTTGGTAAGTGATTCTTATGCAATTTACGGCTACACAGAGGTGGAACTTGAAATAAATCCGCTGCGCAAAAATCCGCAATATACATCATCAATACGTATTGATAACAATTTCAGCCGTTTTGATTCAATTCGTGCGCCCAATGGCAATATGGTACCCGCTTATGCTATCACGGAGATTGACGCGGTCAAGATTACTTCCGTGCATGAACTTCACCATGCTATTCAATTCGGATACGGTTACCCCGATGACGGCATAGCCTTCATGGAAATGGCGAGCACTTGGTTAGAAAGTGCTTTGCATCCTTCGGCAAACAACTATTTGAACTACATCAATGATTTATTTAAAAACATTGAAGCGTATCCTTTATCGGATTCGCACAACCCTCAGGTAGGATATCGCTGGAATGTTTTATTTAAATTCCTTGCCGATAAGTATTCTCATACAATTTTAAGAAATTTTTGGGAGAAGATTGCAGAAGAACAAAGTCCATTTGAAGCACTTTATAACGCAGTCGCGAAAAATGGACATGATTACCACGATACATGGGAAGAGTTTTTGACATGGATTTATCACACTAATACCCGCTCAAATGGGGATATGTACTTCAAAGAAGCGTCTCGATTTCCGCGTTTAGTTATTTCGACTGAAGAAATGATGCGAATAAACAACTTCGGATACTCGAAAAATCTTCTGCCATACCAGATTTATACGCTCAGAATTAACAATGCGACAGGAGAGCAGCGCGGTATTCGTTCACTTGATTTGATTGTATCCTATATACCAAAGATTGAATTTGACTCCGAGCAAGCGATTTCAGCTACTTTGAATATAAGCACTAACAGCAATTTACCTAAATTAGTCAAATATTCAAATTTTTCCTATGAAGTGCTTCCGCAAACCGATTTCGCAACAGTCGCCTTTGTCAATGATGGCGCACGATATCCTGATGACTCGTTTGCATTGCCCAATCCCGTTGATTTGAGTGTTGATAATTTATTCATAGCAGTACCTTTACTTGAACGTCTTAACCAAAAATATAACGTCATGATATTCGACCCGAGTTATAATATGCTTGTAAATACTAATATTGAACCAACGCTTTATGAAGGATTTAACGGATTTAAAATTGACATTAAGAATAATAAAATGCCATCGGGCGTCTATTTCTACACTATTAATGGTAATGAAAAAAAATATTCCGGGAAATTTGCATTAATAATGAAAAATTAGTTTAATTATATATTTATTTGGGGAGATATTATGCTTACTTTAAAACATATTTTTTTAATAACGACCTTTTTGGCGTTTATCACTTTCAGTACCGCTTTTTCGCAAGATTTTTGGGGGCAAACATCAGGTCCGAAAGATGGAGGAGGCAACTATGAATTTCTCTACACGGTAGCAGTGGATAATTCGGGCAATCTGTTCGCAGGTTCTGCGGGGAATGGCTTATATCGCTCAACGAACAAAGGCGCAACATGGCAGCATGTTGTTAACGATTTAGTAATTGTATGGAAAATTGCCGTCAATTCAAATGGTGTAATTTTTGCTTGCACAGACCAAGAGGGCATTTATAGGTCAACCGATAGTGGTGATAATTGGGATAGGATTTTTCACGACGGTACTTGGATAACTTCAATTTCTATTGATGCAAACGGAGTAATTTACATTTGTACAGAATCTGATGGTGTCTATATGTCTGACGATGACGGTGATAATTGGGCTCAAATTTGGGACCCGGGTTATATCTTTTGGCAAATTTTTGTGGATAACAACGGAAATATATTTACGTCCACGTTTAGTGATGGCATTTTCCGCAGTACTGACGGAGGTAATAATTGGGACTTTTTAGGTTTTGATTCCGACATAATTTGGCAATTTGCACAAGGTCCGGACGGAAGATTATGGATGGGTACCGATACAGATGGGCTGTATGAATCTGACGATAACGGCGAACATTGGACTCCTAACGGATTGAACGTCGCTCCTATAAGTACAATACTGTTTGATAGCAAGGGTACTATGATTGTAAGCGATTATGATATGTCGGTGCATCGTTCTTATGATGATGGGGCTACTTGGGAACCAATCACGGGAACCTTGGATTGGGGCATTAATGGTACTGCAATTGACGAGAACAGTCTTGTTTATATTGCTTCATTTGGTGGGGGTGTTTATAAATCGAGAGAGTCCTCATATCCGGCTGAAATATATGATGTATCACTCATTAATAATGAGTTCTGCCAAGGTGAACAGATTGAAGTATTATTCAGTGTTGACGGTATGTTTAATGAGGATAACACTTTTACACTTGAAATTTCTGATATTGCCGGCAATTTCGATAATGCTGTTGTATTAGGAACAATGCCCGGACAAGGTTCAGGCTCATTTACTTCCGTATATATTCCCGTAAATTCCCCTGCAGGGACAGGTTACAGATTTAGAGTTAAATCCGATACCCATCCAACTGAAAGCATGGACAATGGTGCTGATATAACTATAAATGTTATTCAGGTTACTTTACTCGAACCGGCAGACGAGGCGACAGGTGTTGAACTAACTCCCGAATTGATTTGGGAAGCACCTTTATCATGTTCGAATACTTATTCGGTTGAGATAAGCACCGATGAAAACTTCACAAATATAATTGTTACAATCGTAAATCACAGTGGAGAAAGTCTTACATTGGCCAATCCACTTAATTTGCTTACAGATTACTGGTGGAGAGTAGGTTCCGAAACAGAAAGTGGTAATGTAGTATATACAAATCCTTTTAAATTTACAACTAGGGGACAAACAGTATTTACCCAACAAATTAATTTGGCTTTCGGTTGGAACATGATGTCAACCTATATTGTGCCCGAAGAACTCGGCATGGAAATTATCTTGCAAGACATCGTGAATTCAGTTGTTATTGTAAAAAATAATATCGGACAAGTTTATTTCCCTTTATTTGAAATTAATGACATCGGCAATTGGAATATATTTGAGGGGTATCAAATTTACATGTCGCAAGCCGAGACCCTCGAGATTACAGGCGCGAAAATTTCCCCCGAAGATACACCAATTCCTATCAAAGCGGGTTGGAATATGGTATCATACATTCGCGATAATCAATTAGATATCGAGATTGCTTTAGCTTCAATCACGGATAATAACAATTTGGTAATTGCAAAGGATAATCTAGGAAATGTGTATTTCCCCGAATTCGAGATTAACGGAA
>CAZWXI010000066.1:0-18577 GCA_964637845.1 uncultured Hyphomicrobiales bacterium
CGATATAATACAGCATATAAAAGACAAAATTATTGTTTTCATTTTTGTTTAATTATTTGTTGAAAAAAAAATATTTAAGTCCTTACACTGAAAAAATAATATTACGCCCGGGGATTCTACTGCCCGTCACACCCCGCGAGACGGGAGTTAAACTACTTTCATACGGCACCTCGTGCATTAGTGAGTAAGTTTTGTTTTGTATGCTTAGTATTGTAGTTTCGGTTTGTTTGGTGCGGTTTGCCCTCCGTCAGTTGTGGGAAAAATTGTGTATAAGTGCTTAAAATAAAACTTGGAGGGTGCGTCCTTCCATAGCTCCATAGCTCCATAGCTCCACAACTCCACTTTCGTGTACTTTGTTCTGTTTGCTATGTTGCCTTCTTTCGTCATTCTAGCACATTTTTCTAAAATTCAGACACATCTAGTACAAAAGTAATAAACAATTTCGAATGATGCAAGAAAAATTTTTGAATGGTATTGTGTTTTTATATATTTTTGTAGTTTGCTATAAATTTATATTAAACAATATTATTGGTGCATTATGAAAAATTTATTATTACTACTCTCGCTTGTAGCATTCAATCAGACTTTTTTGCATGCGTTTACTTCTGAAACTCCTGTTCAGAACGTTAAGGGCACGCTCATTAACAGCAGGAATCAACAATTTATTCAAAGCGCTTCTATTCAAATACTGGAACTCCAAACTGGTGCATACACTAAACCAAACGGGGATTTTTTGATTAAAGATATTCCTGTCGGAAGGTATATTATAAGGTTTTCAGCAATAGGATTCGAACCAAGACAAATGAATATTGTCGTAACGAGCGGAAAAGAGGTAATTCTCAATGTTGAACTCAACGAAGCACCAATTACAACTGAAACCATAACAGTAACAGGCTCGAAAGGCAATTTCGTTCCAATTAATGAAACTGTTGTTGTGAGTGCAACGGAATTCAGCGTAGATGACGCCCAAAGATTCGCCGGAAGCAGGATGGATCCGGCTCGTATGGCTCAAAACTTTGCAGGTGTGCTTGGTGCAAATGATAGTCGGAACGACATAATCATCAGAGGGGGATCGCCAACTGAACTACTATGGAGAATTGATGACATTGATGTTCCTAATCCAAATCACTTTGCAACGCAAGGAGCAACTGGTGGGCCCGTAAGTGCGTTGAATACTGTAATGCTTGATAATAGTGATTTTTTAACGGGAGCATTCCCGTCCGATTACATAGATAAAATGAGTGGTGTATTTGATTTGCGAACTCGTCGGGGCAATTCAGACCGTTACGAGTTCATGGGGCAATTTGGGTTTAATGGTTTTGAACTTGGAGCCGAAGGACCATATGGCATCGGAAACGCATCATTCATAGCTAATTATAGATATTCTTTTCTTGGATTACTCAAAAAGATGGGAATTGATTTTGGATTTTCTGGTATCCCGATGTACCAAGATGCCTCATTCAAGAGCGACTTTAAGTTGTCAGCTAACCAAAGGTTTAGTTTAACTGCATTATGGGGAACAAGTGATATATATATCAAAGAAAGCGAGACAGATGCTGTCTTCACAGGTGATTTTGACATTAAAAACGGTACTGACTTATTATTAGTCGGAATAAATCTCACATCTTTATTTAACGATAAGATGTATGGACGGCTGACTGTTGGGACGACTTATTCGAAATTTAGAACTCAATTGGACTCTATTACAACTGATATTGACAATAAGGTTACAGATATTACAAAATGGTTCAAAATTAGTTCCCTCGAAGGCTACCACCTCGCAAAATACACATTATTCTATTCGCCTCAGCAAGCACACAATTTAAGTATTGGTTTCGAGGGACGTCTTAGATATTACTCCTTGGATGGTGAAAGATATACGCCGGTATCAGAAAATGGTAACTACTACCCGTCAGGTGTTGATGGAAATATGTGGCATACTCTCGGTTTTCTAAATTGGAACTGGACACCTTTTACTGAACTAATGACAAATTTAGGCATAGCCACTCAATATCTGGAACTCAACGGAAAAACAACTATTGAACCGCGTTTAGGAATGTCATATAAATTAACTGAACTGCAAACTCTAAGTTTTGGAATCGGCTTGCACAGACAATCACAGCCGTTAATAATTTATTATGGTGATGATGACAACAAAAATCTTGATTTTACTCAATCCATTCACTATGTCTTAGGATATTCTATGCAGATTTCTACATCTGCAATATTCAAACTTGAAGGCTATTACAAAGATATAACGAAAGCACCTGTTGAGAGGGAAGAATCCGCGTTTTCATTGCTTAATTCAGGTGCGAATTTTGGTGCGGTTTTCGGTAATAGGCTCCAAAGTACCGGGACAGGAAGAACTTATGGAGCCGAAATTTCATTCATTAAGCAATTTTCTGACGGATATTATGTTACTGCTACCGGTACAATAGTGAGGCAAGAATACACGGGTTCTGACGGAATTACAAGATGGGGAGCATTCGACAATAAATTCATCGCTAACCTCCTTGCCGGTTATGAATGGAAAATTTCTCCATCGCTTGCAATTGAATTCGCAGGAAGATATACTATTGCGGGAGGTGCTCCGTATTCTCCCGTAGATATTGAAAAAAGTCGAATTAATAATACTACTTATTTCTCCGACAAAGAAGCTTTTTCTCTCAGAATGCCAAATTATTCAAGACTTGATTTAAGAATAGATTTCAGAAATAACTTCGACAATTTCGCAATTATTAGCTACTTGTCTTTTGAGAATTTATTAAATCAAAAGAATGTATTAATGTATATTTACGATGCTAAAAATGTATCCACAAAGACATTATATCAATTAGGCACATTCTTTGTCGGTGGATTCAAAATAGAGTTTTAGCATATGGAACTAAACGAATTATATCCATTACGAGAACGCAAAGCAACTCGCACAAAGTTAGACTTGCTGCAAGCCATGCTTGAATTGACCGATGAACGCGAGCTAAATGATATCTCTGTTAAGGAACTATGCGAGAAAGCTACCATATCAGAAGGAACTTTTTTTAATTATTTTAAGAAAAAAACGGACTTGATTTTATATTTCATCAAAATATGGTCATATCAAGTCTATTATCTTGCTAATCATGTATCGGAACTGAATTCAGGACTTAAGAAAATCGAATACATTTTTCAGGCAACAGTGACAGGCAAAACAATCGGAAATAATCGCATAATGTATGAAATAATTTCCCTGCAGTCAACTACGGGTGAACTCGCAGAACTTAAACTCACTGATGTAACCGAGCTTGAGTTGATGATGCAATTCCCTAATCTCAAAGGTATTGAAACCATTAAATTAGAGCAATTCATTGATTTATTCGTAAGCAATCTGATTGAGGCAATTCATACAGGAGAATTACCTCCCCATACTGATTTAAAAATTGTTATACCAATGCTTGGAACTGTTTTCTTTGGTGTACCACTTATTTTTAGAAACAATCAGGAATTGATTTTTCGATATTACGACATAGCATTAAATGCAATATGGACCGCCGCAAGGGTATAGTTAGGTAAATTTCAGTTTTATTCTAATGATAATTGTATCCTTATCAACATCAAATTTGCATTCATCAAATTTTGGAACGCTGAAGTATATTGTAGGATTATTCGATAGACCGAATCCCTCGGTCGGATAGCCTATAAAGTTCCTGTTCATCTTGTTGTTGCTGTCCTCATCGTGATGAACCGTAAGAGCATAAACGCCATACGGTATGTTTTCATATACTATTGTGACATTTTGATTTTCGGGTTTTATTAATCTTTTGTAAGTGGCGTTTGAAGATTTTGTCGGGAAGTATTCTGAGTGCTTCTCGGAGTACAAATGCGAATATACTTGCCCGCGATTATTTGGCAAACCCTCCACTTCAACTACGATTACTCCTGTTTTGCTGTTATTAGCTTTTGTCAGAGTGCAAACTAATGCTACTACAAGGAAAAAAAAACTTGTCTTCATCAAAAAAATTAATACTTTTGCTTTAATATATTGTTCAAAAACCGTTATATTATGACAAAAGTAAGCCGTTACATTTTTTTGATTAATATTTTCATAGTTATAGGCTCAGAATTAACATTCTCTGAACCGAATATAGACAGCTTATTAACAGAAGCTGAGAAAAAAACGGGACTTGAGCAATTAGATTATTATAGAAGCTTAATATCAAATTTGCAGACAATTTCAACCGAACAAAGGGAACATTTATACAGCCGCTTTATTAATAATGCATACGACTATGGTGATAAAGTACAATTAGCTCGTGCACTGAGTAACTATGGATACTTCCTGACAATCACAGATAGGTATCAACTTGCACTTGATACTATCGAGAAAGCTAATGAATTATTCAAACAAGCCGGTATGCCAATTGAAGAGGCCTTTACCAATTCCCAATTGGCTTTGGTATATCAAAAACTTGGCAATTACGATAAAGCAGCCAGGTATAATCTTACCGCGTACGCTTTGTTTTCTCAGGATGAAATTCAAAGCAATCTAAATAGGTTGCCTCGTTTGGAAGGTGCTGAGAAAGATTCCATCGAAAGAGTTCTAAAAATGTACGCCATTGTTCTTACGGATTTTGGATTATTCTTCTACGATATCCAAGATTTTGAATCAGCTATGGGGAAGTTTAAAGAATGCTTGGATATTGCGAAACAAACTAACGATTTGAACAGAATCGCAGGCACATTGTCCAACATGGCTATGATAGAAGAACAAAGGGACAACTTGGAAACAGCAAAACAATTATACCTTCAAGCCTTAGAGAATGCCCAAATGGTTGGGAATCGGCACTATATTGCTAATATACATAACAATATCGCCAATGTCTATGCACAACTCGAACAATACGAACCGGCAATTGAATATTATAATAAAGCATTACATGAGTATTCTAGGAATAACTTTTGGACCGGTTTTGTTTCCACTTCATATAACCTTGGTCTGTCATATCTCGAAATACAAAAGCATGCTTTAGCACTACAAGTTGCTAAACCTGCATATGATAGTGCAGTTTCGCTCGATGCGTTGGCGTATATTTCTCGTGGAGCATGGCTTTTAGCAACTGTATATGATTCACTTGGTAATTATAAAGAAGCCCTTGCCTATTATCGTCTTTTCAAACAATATTCAGATTCATTGAACAATTCTCTTTATGGCGAAGATGTAGCCAAATTAAAGGCTAACATGGAATTTGCACGCCAAGAGGCACAAATATCGATACTAAGTGCAGAAAACAGTAAGAAAAAAACGCAATCAAACTTCCTAATTATCACGATTGTACTAATTTTGATAATTGTGGCTGTATTGATAAACCGCTACTTCGCAGTCAACAAACTTGTAAAGCTAATTAAAAAGCAAAACGAAGAACTCGAATCAATGAATGAGGACTTAAAGGAAACCACCCGAGACCTACGTGAACTGAATGCAACAAAGGATAAGTTCTTTTCCATCATAGCTCATGACATTCGTAATCCGCTTAGCGTCATTATTGGTATATCGAGCTTAATTAAAGATAAAATTATTGAACTTGATTCTGAAGACTACGACAGTTTTAATGATGAAATTTTAAAATCCGCAAAAGGATTGAATGATTTACTGCAAAATCTCTTATTGTGGTCGCTTTCGCAACGCAATCTGATTACCTTCAATCCCGAATTAATCCAACTCAAAGGTTTAGTGAACAATATCATCAATCTTTTCAAATTAACCGCTGACCATAAGCAAGTACAAATTTTAAACGACGTTCCCGAATCAATTGAGATTATAGCCGATTTAAACATGCTATCAACAATTGTCCGCAACGTAATTTCTAATGCTCTTAAGTATTCGCACCCAAATTCCGAAGTATGTGTCAGTGCATATGAAGATACCAAAGAAATTACCATTATAGTCAAAGACTCCGGCATTGGAATGACAGATGAAAAAGCACAATTGCTGGTTAAGAAAGAAAAAAGTTATTCAGAACCCGGCACAATGAACGAATCCGGTACCGGACTCGGCATGGTTCTTGTTAACGAATTGCTGACATACCACAATGCCTCAATTGCCATCAGTTCACAATTAGGCGTAGGCACTACGGTAAACATTAAATTTCCTAAAAATATAAAATAATTTTGAAAAATTTGTGACATTTTCAGTTTTAAACTGTTTATAGATATATATTAAGTTATAAATTTGAAAAATGTCTGGCAAATTCTCAAATAAAACCGACGAAGAAGTTTTCGGATATCTCAAATCTAAAGAACAATCCGTATCTCGTCAGGCATTCGAGGAACTTTATTCGCGTTACGCCAATAAGATTTTTACATATTGCCGTAAAGTGCTCCATTCTACCGAATTAGCCGAAGATGTTTTTCAGGAGATTTTCATTAAATTCTATGAATCGTTACAGAGAATTAGTGCGATGACTAACGTACAAGGCTATTTGATTAGAATAGCTCGAAACATGTGCTTAAATGAAAAAAGCAGAAGAACTCCACCGAAAGTAGAGCTTGATGAGTCACGTCATGAGTATAATGACGAGAGCTACGAGAATAAAGAAATTGCCAGCATTTTGCATGCCTCGTTGGACGCTTTACCCGATGAATTTCGTGAGGCAATCGTCATGAAAGAGTTCATGAACATGACGTATAAAGATATTGCATACGCACTTGACGTATCAGTAGCGGTAGCTAGGATAAGGATTTTTCGCGGCAAAAAGCAATTGCGAGAAATCATGGCGCCATATATTAATGATTTACAAAGTTGAAAATAAACAAATTTAAGTGAGATATATTATGATTGAGAATGAATTTATGGATGCATCGGAGAAACTGACAGCCTTTATTGACGGCGAGCTTCCGAATGAAGAATACGGTTCTCTGTTCTACGAATTAGCTAAAAATACCGAACTTCAGGATGAATTGAGCGAATTGATTATGATAAAAAGTACTTTTCATAACAAACTCAGCATTGCGCCTCAAATCCTCAAGAATAGCATTATGGATAAAGTTGGCTTGGGAATTCCCACACTTGTCGAAAGACTTCTATCGCCTACGCTAATGACCACCTTTTTCTCCGGTCAATGGCTCAGGTTTGCGGCATTATCATCGCTGATAATGTTTTTCGGAATAGTCCCTCTAAACCAAGATAATACCATGAGCAATCGTTTCGCTCAACAATTGAGTATGGTTGATGAACCAATCAGTCAAGCGAATATTCCTGTTGTTTCATCTACTGACATGAGTAATGAGGTTCAAAGCAACACAAAAGTAAATACATTATCGCCCGCGAAAACAGGTACACTTGCCTCGCGAGAACCGATTTTTACCGACAGGGTAATGCCTCTCAAGCCCGATGATATTGTAATCGAGTTAGAAGAGAAGTCTAAAGAGATTTTCTTGCCAATTGAAAATAGCAAAGCACACCCAAATAATTATTACAGATTATCAGGCGTAAACGGGAATTTTAATAAAGTTGACATTCAAACTACATTACTTGGAAGATTCCTCAATGATTTCAGTATTGGTGTCAAAACATTTAACGGGGCATCATTCCCGAACTTCGATGTTAGTGGCTACAATGAACCGATTGTCAATAACTTCAGCATTGTGATTAACTACAAAATCAACAAGAAACATCACATCGGACTCGCTTACGGTCAGGAAAATTTTCTTATGCAGTTTGACCAGCAAGAAGGGGAAATTATCTATACGTACAATCAAAGTTTCAACAGCAATTGGGTCGCAGGCACTTATAAATATGCCTTCCCGCAAATTGCAAACTCTGGTGTATGCCCCGAAGTAAGTATTTTGGTTGGTGCTACACAAGTAGGACCAGTTGTTAAATTAGGTTCAGGCATAGCTTATTTGGTGACTGATAATTTTATTCTCAATTTAGGTATCGAATACTCACTGCTCTCATATCCGACTCACGGAGACTGGCGAAACGGTCAGTGGTTCTTTACGCACAAACTTGGTTATAGTTTTGGCATAGGGCTTAATTTATGATGAACAAGAATTTTTCGCTCATATTGCTGGTATTTTTATTAGCGGTTTCATGCCAAGACCCTGCTTCGGTTGATGCTACACGCAAAAAAATCGTCAAATTCGACCCAAACGATGTACCACCGATTTTTTCGATAACACCCAATCAAATTGACATAGCTATGATTAGACCCAATACTACCTTTCAAATAGATGCCGTTATTCAAAACATCACTGACAATAATATTTCTATTCTTGGAGCATCTTTTCCAAAATTGATAGGCGTTGCCTCACTTGATGGATTGCAATTTCCATTAGCTCTTGAAAAGCAAGGCTCAGTCGGTTCGAACAAAGATTTCAAGTTTGTTTTTTCTACAGGTAATCCCGGGTTTTATACCGATACTTTGAAATATCCAGAATATAAAAACCCGAAAGTTGTCTTAAATGCGAAAGTTGCTCATGTTTTCGCAAATGATTTGATTTTTGATGAGACCCATGTAAATGGTTTCAATCTGAAATTCTTCAGAATCAAAAATCTATCTAATTCAAAAGTTAGCATAACTGAATTTGAATTAGTCGATGCTACCGGGTGCTATATTAATGAGCCGAGAGTTGTTATACCGTTGACAATATTCGCGAACTCAGAATCAGATGATATTAAAATTACTTTTAATCCTACATCAATCGGACTAAAATCTGCCTTCATTAAGATTAAAGCGGTATTCGAGAGCGGCGAATACTATTATTATGATAAAATAACTATTACGGGCGAAGCTATTTAGTTCCTGTATGCAACTTTGGTACAATAAACATTGAGGCTGTCCAAAATCATCATATACTTTTTGATTTCGGGTCTGTAGTTTTTCAAATTATAATATTCTTCTTCAGTACTCAAGTCATTGTTCCATATCTTTGATTTAGTTACTGCCAATACCTGATTGCTGCTTTCGTATTTGAAGTTAAAATATAATTCTGCTTCGCGTTTATCAATCGTAACTGCTTTCATGACCTCTAAAAGTCCTTGTGGAACATCTTGCTTGACCACTTCAAACCCATTTCTGAGCATCCAACTTGTGGCATCATTAATAAATTGTTCTCTCGGATAGTTACATCTGAAGCTATCTTCAGTTTTGCTCATATAACCTGTAGAACAGGACACAAACAATAGCACTAAGGCAAAAGCGAATTTCTTCATAACAATTCTGATTTGGTTTAAAAATATTTTCCAAAGTAAGAAAAACGTATGAAAAAGAAAAAAGTAAATTTTATTTTAATCTAAAATAGATACTCTTCTGCCGAGATTGAAGCTCAATTCCAGACCCCAAATATTACGCAATTCCGGCTCATCAGCGTTGAACTCCTCTTCATAAGTATATGAACCCGATAATCTGAGAGATTTATTTATCCTCCAATCCATACCCAGACCCAACCTGTAGGCATTAAATCTGTCACCTTTATGGTAATTCATTCGATAAAAGACTTCTCCGTAAGCAAAAGGCCTAAAATCTTTTAGGTGCTTAGATTGTGCAGCAATACGATTCCTGATGTATTCAGCATGAGATTTTTTGTTGTCTCTAAATTCTTTCTGATGCCTTAATCGATAAGATAATTCAATGCTTTCGTATTCAAAACCGGCTGAAGCGGCAAGGTTTATCTCGTGAAACGGCTGATACATTTCTTTACTTGGGTCTTGGTGTTTTAGTTGCAATCGGTAAAATACCGTCAAATCGGCAAAATCCGCGACAGAATATCTTACGCCGAAATCGTGGAGTAACTGTTTCACAGTTGTTGCATCACGAAAAATCCTCACTTGATTTGCAAATCGCAGGCTGAAGTCCTTATTAATCGTATATTGCCACCTGTAACCCAACCATAGTTCATTATCCTTGGACACTCCGGATGAGTAACATAGCAAAATCAGCCCAAAAATGATAAAATTTCGGACTATTTTCATTTCCTGATTGATTTAGCTGGGTAATAATATGCTCTGACCTGTGCCGTGTCGCGAAGGAAATCAACTCTACCTACTTCTGCTCGATGTATGTTGAGACCCGTTCTTTGGCGTAAATCTTCAAGTAACAGTGCGTAATTCTCGGGTTTGATTAAGTCAATTTTTTCGTAGCGGATAATCTTGTAAAATTCACTTTTTATTTTTACTCGTTCCAAAGCGAAAACTAATGCCACAATAACGGCATTAGCAATCAGCAATTCAAGCAGACCAACAATATTGTTGCCCAAAGCATTTATTATAGCGATGCTGATTGCTATGAAAATGTATGTCATTTCCTTAATCGGAATCGTTTGCGTCCGATAGCGTAGTATAGAAAATATGGCAAATATCCCAAATGCAAAGCCGATACTCAGAGATACCTTATTCAAGAGATAGCATACAAAGAAAACTATTATATTGAAAATTAGCAGAGTAAAAAGATAGTCACGATTGCGCCTATAATTAAAGTATATCCTCCGAGCAAGCAAATAAATTACCGCCAGATTAATTGAAAACCTAATCAAAAAGTCTAAATAGTTTTGAGGGTTGTAAAGTTCAAACCCGAAAAAGTGTGGTGTTTCCATTTTGCTGCCTTATGATTTTGTTTATTGATAAAAGTTTTTGTTTGAACCTGTTCTGTTTTAAGTTGGGATCCAAGAACAATCTTCCAAGACAATACTTGCTTACCCCCAACTCATGAATATGGAAATCCTTCATGCGTTTTATGAAATTTGCAACTGCCACTTTGCTGTTGGATTTACATTCGACTATGACCAATCCCCGCAACCCGCCTTCATTAGTGCAATTTTTGAAATAGATATTTGCATCAACTGTAATTTTTGCAGGCAACAACTTATGAACAAAAGTCATTCTATCATAGGTGACTGTTATTTTTTGTTTGAGTTCTGCATGAGTGAGTTTGTATTTCTCTAATAATCCCCGTGTATTGTAACTTCCAGGCGATAATTCATCGCCGAATTGTTGTAATCGGGATTTATAAACCTTCATGTTATTGGATTTAAATTTTACTTCGACAAAAGTCTTGGGTGAACTCGAATATTTTCTGATTCTTACTTTGCTCCGGTTTAATTTACCGTTGTGATGATGCATGAACAATAAATTATCGTCAGTGTCATAGTAAATCGTTTCATATCGAAACATTCTGTCACCTTTAATTTCCAATGCTCTGAAGTCACTATGGAGTGATTCGATAAATTCAGGTAATTTCTGTGTGCTGAAAACAAACTTGGCGTCATACCTGTCGAGTAATTTTTGCTTTTCCAAGTCATTTAGAGTAGCTGCCGAAAACTTACCAACATTGGCTACGACTTCATTTTTGATGAATTCTGTCATAATTCTATTACTAAAAATTTACAAAAAATTAGTAATTTATAAAATAAGTTTCCCAAATTTATCCTTCATCTTACTGTGAATAACACAATAAAGCCCATTTTGTTCGAATTTTTTTTCAAGAACATCAAAAAATGATAAATTAACACAATCTTAACAATTATTATGCCGATTTATTCTTATCTTAAACTTTGCCAATCTTTAATTGTAGTGTTCGCTAATTATACACTTAAACTTATTATATTTGAAACTGATTTGTTATATTATCTTTTGAAACAATTTGACTGATAGAATTATACCCGTTTCCATAGTGATGCCTAATTATAACGGCGAGGCTTATTTGCGAGAAGCCGTCGAAAGTGTTCTTAGTCAAACTTTTTTTGATTTTGAATTTATCATAGTTGATGATGCCTCTACCGATAACAGCCGCCAAATAATTGCCGAATATGCCACAGCGGACAAGCGAATTAAGGTAATTCACAATTCTGTCAATCAATATGTCAATCGTACTGCAAACATTGGCCTTGAAGTCGCATCCGGGAAATACTACGCACGCATTGACAGTGACGATATTTGCCTGCCTAATAGGATTGAGAGGCAATACGAGTTCATGGAGAAAAATCCCGATATAGTAATCTGTGGTTCTTATTGCCGGATTATCAACAAACAAGGCGAGATTATATCAAACAAAACTTTCCCGGTTGATGACCAAGACATCAAACGTGCGCTTTGGAGGCGAACGCCAATACAGCATAGTTGTTTATTCGGCAGAAGGCACGTAATTGTAAACAATGGTAAATATAATGCAACGGATACTCCTTCGGAAGATTTGGAAATGCTCATTAGACTTGGTAGTAAATACAAATTTGCTAATATTCCCGAATACTTAGTAAAATATAGAGTTCATGGAAATAATATCATTATGCGCCAGCAAAAGATGGTTATCAAAAAGACTGTCAAACTGCGTAAAGAAGGTATAAAGAAGTATAACTATAGCGTCACTCTTATGGACAAGCTTTTTATTAATTTAACTTGGTTCGTACAGTTTCTTCCAAGTAAATTCAACTATTGGCTTTTTTACAAACTAATTGCAAAAGATAAATAGTCGGTTATGAAAAATTCTGATATTAAGCATAAAAGTGTTGATGTAAACGGCATATTTGAAAATAGACCAGCACTGTTGTTATTCTCATTCCTGACTTTCATCGTATTTATAGTCTTCTTCAATTTTCTGACAAATCGGGAATTATATCTTTTTACTGACATCGGTAGCGATACATCCGTTGGATTTTTCCCAAATTTTTATGCTTATGTAAGCTATTTCAAACTTTACGGAATTCCGACTTGGACATTTTACGAGGGCATGGGGTCAAATGTATTCCCCGCATTTTTTAATAATCCCATGCATTTGCTATTCTTATTATTCAGCCCCAAATCCATACCATACGTTATCTTATTTATTGCAATAGCCAAACTCTATATAGCGGGATATTTCTTCTACAGATTTTTAGATTTACTCAGCTGGAGCAAAATGGCTTCAATATGCGGCAGCTTGATGCTGACATTTTCGGGATTTATGATTTTGGGGGGAACATGGTATTTGTTTTCGGCGGAAGGCATGCATTTTGCAGTACTTCTTTTTGGTATTGAGTATTATTTAAAGCGAAAAAGAATTATCGCGTTTGTAGTCGCTGTCGCTTTGATTGCCGCCCATCAACCATTCAATCTTTATCTGTACTCATTAATCTCGATTATTTATTTAGCTGCAAGACTTTTAGGGGATTTGAATGTCTCTTATAAGGATTTCTTATTTTACCTTGCAAGATTTGTGGTTTTGGGAGTACTTGGAGTAGGGCTGTCGTTCTTAATTTTTTATGCCAACCTTAATAGAGTCATGGAGTCACCACGTGTGAGCGGTGAAGCATCGTATGCCTCAACGTTGAAAGATTTGCCTGTTTTCAGGTTGGCTCCATCATCCGAGTTACAATCTATCGTTTATAGGTTCATATCGTCAGACTTGGCAGGTACAGGCGACAATTATACGGGTTACTATAATTATCTCGAGTGCCCATTGGGCTATATGGGACTTTTAACTTTAATGCTGTTCACATACAGTTTTCGCTACCTCAATAAAAAGCAAAAAGCATTTTATATAGTTATTCTGTTACTTGGATTATTGGCATCGATTTTTCCCTACTTTAGGCATTTGTTTTGGCTTTTTACGGGTGACTACTATCGTACGTTTTCATTTTTTGTCTCGTTTTTCTTGCTATTCTATACTGTCAGGTCAATAGATATTATTTTTAGAGAGAGTAAAGTCAATCTAATGCCTGTACTTATTCATTCAAGTGTAATTTTGTTATTCCTTTTCGTGAACTTCGAACCAAAAGTCGTTCCCCGCGAAGGAGTGCAAATACTTGTTTTGACTTTTGTGATAGCATATATATCAATATTTCTGCTGATGCGAGAAAAATCAACTTTGCCATATTTGCCCGTTGCATTCTCAATCACATTAGTACTTGAACTAACAATTTTTTCCTACATCACAATTAATGATAGGGGATTACTCAGCACCGAAAAATATAATTCGAGAGAAGGATATTTCGATTATACATTAGATGCACTCGATTATATTAAATCAATTGACGACACACCATTTTATCGGATTGACAAAGAATATCATTCCGGGTGGGCTATACACAGGAGTTTCCTGGATGCAATGGGGCAGAACTTCTTCAGCACAGAAACATACAATAACTTCAATCAAAAGCATTATATAAATTTCTTAGCAGGAATGAAAGTGATTGATCCTCGGAATGAGATACTAACGCGTTGGTCTTTTGGTTTGAAGGGCAGATATATTTTGCAAACAACTGTAAATACCAAATACAGGCTGACACGAAGAAATTGGGATGAACACGGAATCTTTGCTTATAAATTCCTTGATACAATAAAGGAGATTTTAATTTACGAGAATACAAATTTTGTTCCTTTCGGAAGTACTTATCAATATTTCATTCGCCAATCTGATTTTGATAAACTCTCGCCCCAACAGGCTGAAATTACCGCCTTAAGGGCTATAGTTTTAAAAGATTCTGATGTAAGTCGGGTAAGTGGGATTAAAGCGTTAGATTTGAATGATACCCTTGCTAATTATTCGAGCGAAGATATAGCCATGTTTACCGATGATTTACAAAAGGAGCATATGCAAATTGAAGAGTTTAGGCAAAAATATATCCGAGGCAATATCGCACTCTCATCAGACAAAATTATGCTCATTTCAACGCCCTTTGATAAAGGCTGGCAATTAAAAGTCAATGGTGTAGAAAAAGAAATTCTGATTGTACATTATGGTTTAATTGGCATTCATCTACCCGAAGGCAATCATGAAATCGAACTCAAATATTGCTTGCGAAACTTTGAATTGACACTGTGTATAAATGTTATAGCACTACTGCTATTTTTCTTATTGATTTTTCTTAAACAAAAGCAAAGAATTGTATTTATATAAAAAATTTCATAGAGCAGATGCTAAAAATTCAAATTATCGCTAATACACTCCATTTTTTTTATTGCATACTGTACACTATTATTGAAAAGTCAAATATTGTTAATTACTACAAGTTTCCCTTTTTGGCTCAACTTTTCTGCGATTAATGCAACTATCTTTGTTCTTGGGATTAGTCCTCTCTGTTTGTAGCTAATAGAACTATTTGCAGGATTAATGGCACCACCTATGAAAATATTAACTCTATCAGCAATCATCAAAAAATCATATAATTGAGTTACTGGATTGGCGTCGTTCATATTTTCACGCTCTTCGTCAATAATATTAAACAGTTGATTCAAAGTTATCAAGCCTTCAGTAACAAGATTGATCCCCTCAATACTCGAAGCAGGCGGAGTGATTCCATCATAAGATTTTTCATCAATTTTAATAGTTTTTTTTAGAATTTCAGAAACAAGTCTAGCAGTGGTAGCTCCACAAATAAGTTTTATACCTTTTGAATTTAAAAATCTGGAAATTCTTTCATGTGTAAAATTCTTATCAGTTGGCGGACCAGTTAATAGATTAACAATCACACCAAGTCTGATCGAAGCACTTAAGGCTGTCGCATCATCACATCGTTTAAAATCAGATAGTTCGAAAGACATCTTTGTTAATAAATCGGGTAATTGTTTTAGAGTGAATTGTTTGTATAATTTCGAGTTAATAAAATCACAAATATTTTTTTCTCCCCAACCGTAGTTAAAATTGACACCCAAACCAGCTTGAGAAACCCCATCACTAAAAAATATTATTCCTTCGTTTGGTTTTAAATAACAGCTTGATTCGGATATTATGACAGAACCTGTAATTATTTTTTTTTGACTTAGTAAATTTGCCTGACGGTTAGAAACAATAATTCCTTGTGGCATTTCATATGATAATATATTAACATATCCATCTGATTTAAATCTTGCAATTAAAAAAACAGA
Organism: uncultured Hyphomicrobiales bacterium; assembly: GCA_964637845.1. Classification (GTDB taxonomy): domain Bacteria; phylum Bacteroidota; class Ignavibacteria; order Kapaibacteriales; family UBA2268; genus PGYU01. The sequence goes on from CAZWXI010000066.1 coordinate 15,815, forward strand.
ATACGGCAGTTCGTCCTTTATTGCTGATTCCATAGTTGTTGCAACTGTTTCACAGCATTGTCTCAGGGAAAATCCTCTTAAAAATAATCCCTTAATTCTTGATACGCAAGTATTAGCAGCAACATTTGCTCGTATTCCACTGCCCATACCGTCAGCAAGAATTACCAAAGTCTCGTTTTCTTTTCGTACCACTTCAATTTCATCACCGCTTGGTAATCCTTGACGTTTTGGCAATTGGCTTGTATTTATTTCTACATAGTAGTAATCCATTTTAGGTACTTAACTATTTTCTTGCAAAAATTATATTTAGTGTATTTTTAATTATTAGTAAGTTCAAGTAAATTATTAATAAGTTCCTCGCTTTGAGCAGCGGAGTCTCCAAGTAATTTAGCAATTCTTTGAGCCATAATTATTTGATGGTCTAATAATTCCGTTGCTTTAAGTATTGTTTCTCGTTTAAGGGAATCAATTTTTTCTTTATTGGAGATTATGCTTGTAATATTAATAAAAACCCCGACAAGTTTTTTTTCTTCCTTAAGTGAGAAGATAATTTGATGGCATATCATATTGTATTGGTCGTACTTCTGTGTCATCTCGAATTTTTCCGATTCCTCAACATTGAATTTAATAAAAGGCTCGGGATCAATAATTTTTGATATTGGTTTTCCAATATTCGAATTTGAGCACATGAACATCTTTCTAAAAGCCTGATTCATTGAGGCAATATTAAAGGTTTCATCAACTATTACAATACCGTTTGGACTTTGTTGAAGTATTTTATCGGCTTTTGTTTCGGAGCGCTTTCTAATGTATGAGACACACATTTCTTGTTCTGCCATCCCGCTTAAAATAGCAATTGCTTTATCACGACAAGTATCATATCCGCAAGAAGTACAGTCTAGTCTATCGTCTGGATTAGATTTATTAATTTTCTCTAAAACACTCAATATTTCATCTTCAGTAAATTTTGGTTGCCTGATAACAGAATTTTTATTAAAAAATGTTTGTAGATTAATAACATTTTCATTATCAACATTATTTTCACTATACAATTTACTGTAAAACTCAATAAGATTCGCTTTTCTCTCATAGATGTTAATTTTACTATTAATACCTGGTCCATTAATACAACCGTGAGCACACACCATAGATTCGATTAAAATATGGTCTTTTGTTTTTAAGCTATATTGAATGGCCCTTTTTAAATCATCAAAACCACAAGTTGAAATAATATCATTAGACCACAGATTTAAATCTAATCCAGCCGCTTTAAAAAACCCATTTATAGAAGGAAAGAGTCGTTCGTCGGTACTTGCTGTTAAATCAAAACTACTTTCTTCAAAATGAGCATAGTCGATGTTATACTCGTCAAATAATGCAAATAATTCTTCAATTGTTAGCACAGCATCTATGAGATTTCTATACCCCACTCTATTTGCTTCATACTTTTTTGCAATACATGGACCAATGAAAATAATACTCCATTCTCTGCCTAACTTCCTTCTCAGATATTCGGCTGTTGCTATCATAGGCGACTTAACAATAGCTAAATTATCTATAAATTCTGGAATATACTTTTCGATATAATTAACAACTGCTGGGCAAGATGTAGTAACAACAGGACTGCTTTTAGTTTTCCAATAATCAACTGTAGCTTTTGCAACAGCAGAGGCAAAAGCTGCTGCTTCTGCAACGAAATTAAATCCAATGCTCCTTAAAATTGATGGTAAGCGAACCGCCTGCCAGGTTTCCATCAGAGAAGCATAAGACGGACCAACAATGGCAGCAGTCTTTTTATTAGATTTTAATATTTCCTTTATTGCAAAAATGTCATTTCGATATGATTTTGCAGATTGAGGACATTCATTTACACAATAGCCACATACAATACACTTTTCGCCATCAACATTAGCTTGTGAATTCTTGATTTTGATTGCTTTTACAGGGCAAATTCTAACACAACGATTACAATCAAGACATTTTGCACTATTTGTAAAGATAATCTGCTGAGTATTATCCTTGGTATGTTTCATTATTACCTCTATTTTTATGATTTTTATACTAACGAATCGGTAAAATTTGATGAACACTATTAAATACTCAATATCTCTACCGATTGTTACTAACTAGCTAATAAGATTATCATAGAACTAACTTTTTTATGATCCAATTTTTAGTATTCATTTCTTTGTTTGCAATACTGCTATTTTATTAGTCATAATATCAACTGCTTTCTCAAAAGTGCAATTTCCGATAACAGTATTGTCAATAGTTACAGTAGGTCCTTTGTCACAATTTTCCATACAGAAGCCTGCTTTAACATTGACAATATGAGTAAGTTCATTATTGTTAATGTAATTAAGCATTTTCTTCATAATGCTTTGCGATCCTTTAATAAAGCACGAAGTTCCAAAACAAATATGAACATTAACTGAATCATCTGATTGATTTAATAAGGTTAATTGTTCGATGTCAATTCGTTTGCGTTTTTTGTATGAAGTATGAAGTAAGTTATGAATATAATTATGACTGTCGTTTAGGGCTTCCCATTCCTTATACATTTTGGAAATATAAGGATTATCTTGTGATTTGTGCAATTGGAGCATTTTATCGGCAGCATAAATAGCACCTTTTCTATGGTTTATTGTTTTGTCATCAAAATAAGCTGGTTGCCCTGCGCCTCCTACACAACCACCTGGGCAAGCCATTACTTCAACTAAATCATATTTCGCTTTACCTGATTTTATATCGGCAATTAACTCT
>CAZWXI010000067.1:0-18306 GCA_964637845.1 uncultured Hyphomicrobiales bacterium
GCTCAAAAGGAGTAGATTTTTCATGTTTTTTTCCTAATATTAGATACTTACAAAGTACAAATATCTTACTTTATTGGCATATTTACAAGTTTTATCAACAAAAATAACTTCTGCGAGAAGCCATTTGTAAAATTTTTCAATATTACTATATTTAAAATAATCCCTTGACCAAATCAATTAAGTACGATGGAAATATACCCAACAATACGACAAATACTGCAGATATTCCCAAAGTTATCGCAGCCGTACCTGTCGGTAGTTTTTCTCTGATGGTCATTTCTCCGTCCTTGAAATACATAAATACAATTAATCCGATATAGAAATAAATCGATATAATTGTCGAAATAACTGCAACAATGGTCAACCATGTGAAACCGGCTTCGATAGCCGAGATAAATAAGATATATTTGCCTGGGAAACCAGCGAAAGGTGGAATGCCAGCTAATGAGAACATGAAAATTGCCATCAAAGCTGCAATGACGGGATTTGTCTTGGATAAACCTGTATAGTCGGTAAGTTCTATCCTTTCATCATTCCGTTCGAGTATTCCTACGATGACAAAAGCACCGATTTGCATAAACATGTATGCCGCAGAATAGAATACAATACCACTCCAGCCATTTTCATTGTTAGCCGCTATACCCATGAGCAAATACCCGGCATGCGCGATTGACGAATAAGCCAACATTCGCTTAACATTCTTCTGCACGACAGCAGATATATTGCCCACAAGCATGGTCAAAGCCGCCATTATGGCAATAATCATACGTGCATCGTCACTAAAATCAGCAACGTTTATGACATTTTCGGAAATCACCGCAGGGTTGAATACAACCGGCAACATTGATTTTGCAACAAGGACAAATGCCGCTAATGCCGCAGCTTTACCAGCTGTGCTCATAAATCCAGTAACAACTGTCGGAGCTCCTTGATATACGTCAGGTGCCCATTGGTGGAATGGGAATGCGGCAACTTTAAATCCTAAACCTACAGTGAATAATGCAAAACCTATTTTCATATAAAGGAAATCAATATCGCCGACTTTTAATTTATAAGCTATTGCATCGAAACTTAAAAGACCTCCGGTAGCTCCATAAATCATTGCAGTTCCATATATAAGAAACCCAGTTGCAAATGAGCCTAAAAGGAAGTATTTAAGCGCAGATTCCACGGAAGTAATTTTATTTCTCGTAAAACCTGCCATGATATAGAATGTGATAGACATTATCTCTATACCGATGAACAAGGTTAACATATCATTGGCATGGGCGATTACTGTCATTCCCGATACTGCGAACAAAATCAACGAATAGAACTCCTTCCTTTCTTCATACTCTTTGCGGAAATATGGGGCAGAGGCGAAAAGAGTTAATATACCGGCAAGGACGAATATTAAATCAAAAACAGATGAAATTCCGCCATAAGCGATAAATCCGTTGGTAAATCCACCTTCAGGAAGTGGTTCATCATGCATATTTATGGTCAGGACAGCACTAGCACCAATTGCTATCAACGATAATAAAGCAAAGTAAAATGTTAAGGATTTATTTTTTCCTGAGAACGCATCAACTAATATTATCACAATCGCAAGGGAGGCGGATAAAAATACCGGTGATGCCATATAAATATCATTCCACATTTTGTTCTAACCTGTTATTTTGACATTATGTAATATTACCTGAGTTCTAGTGTTTCGGAGTCCTCGGATTGATTTGTGAAACCAGGTATTTCATGAGAACTTTTACCAAACTTTATCAATTCAATTTTATTTACAAGTAGCCTTGTTGAATATTCGGAAAATTTCAAGAAAGTTGACGGGTAAACACCTATCCAAATAATCAATGCTACTATTGGCAGCATCATTGACCATTCACGTTTATTCATATCTGGTAAATGGTTGTTTTTGGGATTATCTATTGTGCCAAACATAACCCTTTGGAACATCCATAACAAATAGACAGCTGCGAAAATCACTCCAGTCGAGCCGATTATTGTGTACCAATAACTATCTAATATGGGAGACTTAAAAGCACCGATGAGTGTGAGGTATTCGCCAACAAAACCGTTTAAGCCGGGTAAACCGACCGAAGCTAACATTGCTATAGCAAAAAATATCGCAAAATTGGGCATTACACGAGCTATACCGCCGTACTCAGAAATTTCACGTGTATGACGTCTTTCGTACAGTACTCCAACACAGAGGAATAACATGCCGGTTGATAATCCGTGATTTACCATTTGGATAATCGCACCCTGAATACCTTCTACTGTCATTGAGAATATACCCAATACCACAAAGCCCAAATGAGAAACCGACGAGTATGCAACAAGACGTTTCACATCTGTTTGCACCATAGCTACCAAAGCACCGTAAATTATGCCGACGACTGCCAACACGGATATTACATGAGCATAGTTCATGGATGCTTGGGGGAATATTTCAAGGTTGAAACGAATCAAACCATAGGTCCCCATTTTAAGTAGAACACCTGCAAGTATGACTGAGCCGGGAGTGGGTGCTTCTGTATGTGCATCAGGCAACCAAGTGTGTAAGGGAAATAAGGGGACTTTGATTAAAAATGACAGTGCAAACGCCCAAAAAAGCCATTTCTGTACCTCATATGGTATTGCGCTACCAAGCTCTTTGATAATCAAGAAGTTTGTCGTAAATCCGCTATCCATCTTCAATATTTCCGACCCTACATAGTAACCAAGCCAAACTATCGCAACAAGCATAAATAATGAGCCGACAATCGTAAACAAGAAAAACTTAATTGCGGCGTATAACTTATCTTTACCACCCCAAATACCAATTATAAAATACATCGGTATAAGTATCAATTCCCAGAAAATGTAGAATAAGAATAGGTCTAAGGATACGAAAACACCAGTCATTGCAAATTGGAGCAATAGCACCATTACATAATATTCTTTTTCGCGTTTTTCAATTACACTAAACGATGAAAGTATTGCGATTGGCGTGATAAAAGTGGTCAGCATAACTAAAAGCATGGACATTCCATCAATCCCGATTCTGAAACCTGCATCGAATGCATCTATCCAAATGATTTCCATAACAAATTGAAAACCCGGGTTAAATGAGTCGAACGAGAACATTAAAAACAATGAAATTAGAAATGTAAGTAATGATACACCTAAAGCCGTGTTTTTTATCGATGTTGTGTTATCCCTTTTGAAAAAAAGCAATAACAACGAGCCAGCTAAAGGTATAAATAAAGTCAGTAAAAGTGTTGCCATATTTGATTTTCAGCTATTTTACAAACGAATTTAGTTAAACAACAACCAAGAAATAATTGATATAATACCAACCAACATAATGATGGCATAATTCTGAACAACACCTGATTGTATAAGTCTTAATCGCTCACCGAATTGTCCGACAATTCTTGCCGAACCATTGACAATACCGTCAATTATGCCAATATCCGTAAATCTCCATAGGAAATTTTTAGATGTATTATATATAGGGTCAATCAGGGTCGCATAGTAAAATTCATCTAATTTATATCTATCCAAGAGCATGCGATATAATCGTCTCATACTTTTTGCTAAAGAACGAGGAGTTATCCACTGTGGGTCTGAATACCATTGTTTTGCAATATACCACATAAACAGACCAATCGAAGTAGCGATTATCATGAGTACATACATCATTGGCTCTATACCGTGTGAGTGTTTGCCTAATATCATGTTAGCATCGGCAAATACTGGTTTTAGCCAACTCTTGAGCAAGGGGTCTGCATGCGACCAGGGGGCAAGTGCTGGAGGTAAATTTAGAAAACCACCGAGTGTTGATAAAATCGCTAAAATTATTAATGCGAATGTCATTGTTTTTGGGGACTCATGCGGACTAACATGTTTGTGGTCGAATCTTTCTTGACCCGAGAAGGTCAAATAGTACAATCTAAACATATAGAAAGCTGTAAACAATGCAGAAATCGCCAATATTGCCCAAAGCCACCATGCACCCAAATGAGATGACCATGCATACCAAAGAATTTCATCTTTTGACATGAATCCGCTAAACAACGGAATACCTGCTATGGCTAAAGTTCCTATGAAAAATGTTCTACTCGTGATAGGCATGTGAGATTTGAGCCCCCCCATGAGCTTGATGTTTTGCTCATGGTGCATTCCGTGAATTACGCTACCGGCTGCCAAAAAGAGAAGCCCTTTAAAAAAAGCATGTGTCATAACATGAAAAATTCCGATATAAAAAGCTCCAACGCCAAGTGCCACAAACATAAAACCTAATTGTGAAACTGTTGAATAAGCTAAAACTTTTTTTATGTCATTTTGAACCAAGCCAACTGATGCCGCTGTCAAAGCTGTAATCGCACCGACAATTGCTACTGTCAACATAGCTGTCTCGGATAATGCAAACAAAACTGAATTACGTGCTACCAAAAAGATACCGGCTGTCACCATCGTTGCGGCATGGATTAATGCAGATACGGGCGTGGGACCTGCCATTGCATCAGGCAACCAAACAGCAAGCGGTAATTGCGCCGATTTTCCAGTACATCCCAAGAAGAGCATTATTGTAATCATGGTTATCACGGCAGAATTCATATAGAAATCATGATTTGCCGATGCTGTTTCGCTTACAGATACGTAATCTAATGAGTTGAATGTGACAAAAATCAAAAACATCGCAATCAAAAAACCAAAGTCTCCGATTCTGTTTACCACAAACGCTTTCATTCCTGCGTCGCCGTTCCAGATTATCCTCACTCCCTCAAACTTTTTATCATACCAGAAACCAATAAGCAAGTAAGAAGCCAGACCGACCCCTTCCCAACCCAAAAAAGTCAGCAAATAATTGCTCGCCAGGACAAGATTAAGCATCATGAAGATAAACAGGTTCAGGTACGAAAAGAATCTGTAAAAACTTCGGTCCCCATGCATATATCCTATAGAATATACATGAATCAGAAATCCGATACCTGTCACAATCAGTGCGAATGTGACAGATAATTGGTCAACCTGATAAGACACACTTATGTTAAGGCTTCCAGTTGAAATCCATGTAAATACCTCAACAATTTCAGGAACTTTACCGCCTGTATTTAACAAGTGAAAAAACAAGAAAATCGACAAAACGAATGAAATACCGACCATTGCACTTGCAAAACCACCGATAAGTTTTTCATTTTTGATTTTTTTGCCAAAAATGCCAATGAGTATGAAGCCTATAAGAGGAAACAGAGGTAAAAATTTTATCAATTCTTGCATATTCAGCTACCTTACTGTCAATGTTTTGCTATTCAATATTTTAAAAATAATAAACGTCAAAAATAACATAATTTTATTAAAGCATAAAATAAAGTTTGAATTCTGTACTTTTTGAACAACTATTACAAAGTAGTGTAATCAAATATAAAGTGGTGAAATCAAACTTCAGCAAAGTAATAAAAATTGCTCCTGTTGCAAGCGAATCTGTTGTTTTTAGTCTTTTGTTACATATTTTTGTAAGTAATTATGAAATCATATTCACATAAATGTCATATCTTTTATTCTGTAGAAGTACCGTCTGAAGTCGAAGAAGTTATTGATGACGTGACCACCGATGTTGAGTTACCTGCGAAAGTAATTTTATTTAATGATGAATGGCATACATTCGACGAGGTTATTAATCAATTAATCAAAGCTGTAAAATGCTCGTGGGACAAAGCTGAATCTCTAACTTTAGAAGTTCATAATCAAGGGAAAGCTTGCGTTTATGAAGGGGCTATGAATGATTGCCTCGGAGTTAGTTCTGTATTGGAAGAAATTGCATTACACACACAAATCGAGTATTAGATTCACTCCCTGTCATCAAACAATTTTCTGATGTTTAAATTTGAAACATTCAAAGGTGCTATTGAACCGGGTGGGTCTTTGATAATTTGAGTTTCGTCTGCATCTGTTTTATCATCGTAATCAAACCTGATTAGCGTTTTTTCTCCACATCGGCAATATACCACTATATTCTCGATATCTCCCTCTGCAGAACGTATTATTTCGATAGTGGTACTATGGTTTTCTTCATCAAATTTGACACTATCGGCGATTTCGATTTTTTTGTCTTTTCCTTGAATTTGTTCTTTTGGGATAAATTTTCTCTCCAATCCGAATTTGTCTTCCCCGCTGATTTTAGGATATTGCAAAAAATCACGAAAGTTTCTATTGATATACTCGGTTCTACCGGGCCCATCATCCTCGTTGGTGATTACAAAATCTTCCTTTTTATATTCTGCTGGCTCACTTTCAAAGAAATGCGAAAGCTCTTCCGAAGTGATGACTTCTCTCTGTTTTTTTGAATTTTTCTTTATGATACTGGATTGTCGTTCAGTTGGGGAGTAGTTCTTATTAATTTTATCGTAAGTTTTTCTATTTGAGATTTTAAAATTCTCCGGACTGATTATTTCATTCAAGTCCGAATCACTTAGTAAGGGCTTATTTGCCACATTGTCTTTTGTTGGGATTTGAGAAATATCTTCAAAAGGATAAGATTCGGGTTTTGGGTCATTAAACTCATCATCCAATTCGTAAAATTCAATTTTTTCATTTTCACCAGTTGACAACGCAATCCCTAAGATTTTGTAAACTTAACTATTTTATATCTTTACCCGAAATATTTATACCAAGTTGCTCAATTCTGTATCGGAGCTTCGCCCTTGAGATCCCGAGTACTTTTGCGGCTTTTATCTGATTACCGCCTGTTATCTTCAATGTCTGAATCAATAAATCCTTTAATACACTTCCCATTGTAACTCCCTTCTCGGCAATTTTAAGGAAATGTTCTCCTTCATTAAGATATATTTCGGACTGATTGCTCGGAACTGTAACTGAATTACTGATTTTAAGAAAGTGCAAAGAATCTTTGGAAATTAATTCACCTTGTTCGAGCAAAACTACTCTCTCGATTACGTTTCGCAGTTCTCTGACATTTCCTTTCCAATGATATGTTCTAATTATATTAATAGCGTCAGGGGTAAAACCTTTTATGTTTTTGTTGAACTTTTTGTTAAATTCATCAACAATAGCGGTTGATAATCTAATCATGTCATCGCCACGTTCTCTTAAAGGTGGTAGTAATATTCGAGCAACGTTTAATCTATAGAATAAATCTTCACGGAATTTATCTTCTTCAACTAATTGCTCAAGGTCTTTGTTAGTGGAAGCAATAACACGTACATCCACTGCGATTTCCTTTGCCCCGCCAAGCCTATAATACCTTTTTTCTTGTAATACGCGTAAAAGTTTAACTTGTAACTCCATGCTTAATTCAGCAATTTCATCAAGCAAGATTGTTCCGTGTTGTGCTTGTTCAAACTTCCCGGGTTTGATTTTTTCTGTAGCACCAGTGAAAGCGCCTCGTTCGTATCCAAAAAGCTCATTTTCGGCAAGCTCTCTGGGAATAGCTCCACAATTAATGGTAACAAATGGGCCCTTGTTCCGGGGCGAGTTCTCGTGTATATAACGTGCCATCAATTCCTTTCCTGTGCCCGTTTCTCCCATGATTAGTACGGTTGTATCATCAGTACCTGAGATAATTTTCGCCATCTTTAGGGCTTTTGCCATTTCGGGAGAATTACCTAAGATTTCACTTGGTTGTTCCTTCTTCAGTTGCTCGGAAAGCAAAGAAACCTGACGGCGTAAATCGAAATTCTTTAGCGAACGCTCAATAGCTACTTCTAGTTGCTCTAAATCAAGAGGTTTAACTATAAAATCTTCGGCACCCAATCTCATTGCCCGAACTGCCATTTTTATATCGGAAAAGGCGGTCATCATAATCACCGGCATTGTGTAGCCCTGTTTACGTAATTGCTCAAGTATATCAAGACCGTTTGCATGACCAAGAAAAATGTCTAGCAAGATTAAATCCGGCGACAATACATGCAACTCATCAAGTCCTTTATTAGGGTCTGTGTAAGTTTCGACTCGAGAGTACTTGGCAGATAAAATGCTCTTTATTGTAGAATTTACTAAAGGGTCATCTTCGATAACAACTATGGTGTAACTCAGTTTTGACACATTATTCCTTATTTCGGTGTTTTATTAACTTCCTAAAATATGAAAACAAATGATTTTTCACAAATTATTATTAATTTATTTTTGTTTGACTGCTCGGTATTGGTAATTTAATATAAATGGTTGTTCCTTTCCCGGTAGTGCTTTCTACATCAATAATTCCGCTGTGTTGATGCATGATTCGTTGCGTGATAGGTAGTCCTAAACCAGTTCCGTCAGCTTTACGAGTAAAAAAAGGGTTGAAAATCTTTTGCAAGTCCTCTGGAGGAATACCGATGCCGTTATCGGTTACCGAAATGACTACATATTCACCGTCACCTCTACGTGAGCCTTTCTCTTTATAAGTTCTAATGCTGACAATGCCGAACTGCTTGACTGCGTCGGCAGCATTTGTGAGTAAATTGACCATTACTTGTTGGATTTGTTTTGCATCAACAGGAATTTTCGGTAACTTTTCGGCCAATTTAAGTTCAGTCTTGATTTCTTTACGTTTCATAGCTGAGGAAACTAATTCCAATGAGGATGTGACCACGCTATTCATATTTGTATCTTTGATATCGGGTAAAGTTGGTTTTGAGAAATTTAATGTTACTTCGACAATTCTTGAAATTCTTTCCACACCCTGCAAGGCAGTATTGACATATTCGTATTCAGGTGAATCTGGTTTCATTTTTCGTTTCAATATTTGTAAATTAAGATTGATAGCGGCTAAGGGATTGCGTATTTCGTGTGTTACACCTGCAGATAGTTGACCAAGTAAAACTAATTTGTCCGCTTGAACAAGTTTGTCTGTCAAAGCATGTTGTTCACTTACGTCACGAGCTATAGCCAAAATTAAATCTTGCTGATTGAATTTCATAAATCGGGCACTTACCTCAAGCATTAAAGACCTATCCGAAGAAATATCAAGTGAGAGTTCACTAAGAACAATCGGTGATGATGATTTATTCAACAATTTGAAAATTCTACGGAATTGAGGCAAAACAATACCTAGCATATCGTCTTTGCTTCTGTCGAAGATTTGAGCTGCATAATCATTTGCATCTAAAACGCACCAAGTTTCGGGTTGCACTATAAATACAGCATCAGTAGCATAGTCAAAAAATGATTTGTACCACTCAAGCTGCTTTTCAGTTTTACTTAACATTTCCGATATTTCGTGCTTTTTCAGTTTGTGCTTATTCATTTGCCATGTGACGTAATCAATATATGTAAAAATAATAAATACTGATTAATCAGGGGGCATATATTCTAAAGCATTTGTTGTATCGGGAGGCATTCCTTGCTCAGTGGGAAGTAATAATTCAGAGGGTGACGGCAGTTCAAAATTCTTAATTGCTTCAATGGGGTTGGGGATTAGTGTACCCGGATCTTTCAAAATGCTCCCGGGATCCTTCAACAATTGCATCGGGTCAAAGTCTCTATCGGGAATTTGTAATTCTTGCGCGGGTTTAAGCCTTGGCTCACCAGGCACGGGCATTTGAACTTTTTGGGGTATTGCATCAGGACGAGATTTAAGAGAATCAGGAATTTCTTCTCCACTTGCAAGTACAAGTTTATACGACACACCGAGCCTGATATCAGCGGCATATTCCGACATTGGGTAATTGTCAATAAGCAATTTGTAATAATACAATGCCGAATCTGTCATCACCAGATTCTTTTCGAATATCCATCCTATTGAATACAATGATTTTGGTGCATATTTAGATTCAGGATAATATGCAAATATTTTTGTAAACTGATTTATTGCAAATCTGTAATCTCTTACACGCATAAGGTTAACGCCCGATGAATACAAATCCGCAACAGTATCTATCACGAAACTCTGCGTATAACCCAACTGTAGCTGCGCATCTTTGCCATATTCAGTCAAAGGATGAGTCGCAACGATGACATCAAGCAATGAATCGGCTTTGAATGGCTCTGTCGAACGTATTACTCTTGCATAGGCATATAGAAACATAGCTGATTGAGGCGATGATAATGGTGCATTTATCGCTGCCAACTCATAATATGTCAATATTGAATCATTGTTTGACAATTCTTCATGAACTCGGCCTAAACGAAAATAATTGTCGCAAAGTTCTATTTTTAATGAATCAATCGGTAACTTTTCTTCTTCTATTTCTTTTGAGATTCTGCCTATTCGGGTATGAGCCATATCCCAATTATTCATTATTTCGAACATGCGGTCGGCAGTCCTGAATATAGGCGTTCGCTTAACTTTGGCTTTTGCGAAATCCTGTCGAGCTTCTTTCCATTTCAAGGTTTTGTAATTATAAACCCCTTTTTCAAAATGATGGGCAAGCATAAGACTATTTCCCTGTCGTAATGAGTCAGCTAATTTCTCGGCATTTGCCAACGACATTGCTTCAAAGTAATCCGGTTCCGGAGGGGCAACGTAATTTGAGTCAATATCTCGTAAGTGGGCTACAATAGCTAACTGTGCGGCTGTATATGATTGCCATTCTTCGTATTTCCCATCCTTATAAAGACGGTCTAACATTTTGTAAGATTCTGATATATGCCCCAACCTTGCTAATGCACCCGCTCTGTATAAATGTGCTTCAAACCTTTGTAGGTAATTGGGGCTGTAATCCATTACTCTGCGAAATGCTTCTTCTGCACGGGCGAAATCACCTTTTCGATACAATAGTGCCGCCATATCCAACTGCCAACGTGCTTTCAGATGGCTGTCGTCTGATTGAACTATTGCCTGACGATAGGGGCGAAGCGCTTTTTCGAGGTCATTGTTCATGAGCGCCATCTCAGCTTCAATACGGAATGCTTCGGATAATATATCATATCGCCGTTTTTGCCATGCGATATCAACGGTGCGAGATAGCATTAGCAAACCGGCTTCGTATTGCCTTTGAATAAGTAAATTTTTAGAGTAGAGCAAATGCGCATCGGGAGAAAGGTCACCCGCAGGGAATTTATCTATCAATTCGCTACATTTTACTTGGGAATTCATCCAATCTTCCTGATAAAAAAAAGTCTTTGCCATCAGCCACAAGGTTCCTTCAATGTAACTACCCTTGGCTTTATGAGCTAAAATTTTAGAGCCTTTTATTATGATGGAATCAAGTTTTATACGAACGGGTTGACGTTGTTGTTTATTTACGATGAATTCCGTCAAGAACGGGGGAGGTCCCATCGTATATTCCTCTTGTACGTAAAATTCGGGCTGTGGAACAAAAACTCTCGGCTCGACACGCTTTTTGTCCTCTTGGAAATCGAATTCGTCTTCACATTCCCACATCAAACGTTCCATATTGTAAAACGTATTGAAATAGGTCGTGAAATCTCTCCAATTGGACATTTGAGTACATGCGGCTATGAACAATACGCTTAGTATTGCCAACAAGTAGTGCAAATTTTTAAGAATTCTCATAATTCAATTTCCGCCAACTTTATGCAAAAGCAAATATACGTTATTACCATAAACAATAAACGTATCAATAATAATTATGTTTCTAATTTATAATTTTTTGCTTACCGGCCAAATTTCAAGGATTAAATTTCAAATTTAAAAAATTTCAGCAAAACCGAGAAAAAATTTGGATATGTCGTTTTTTTTTCTTCTTTTGTATAGTTCTAAGTCGCGTTCTTAAAAATAGTGTTGTTTCCAATGTGCAATAAGATTTTTTAGAACAAGACTACATTGGTAGAACAAAGCAAATAGTTTTTAACAACTATATGGAGTTTGTATGTACAAGATTAAACAGAGATTAGCCATCATATTAGTTTTTGCAATTGCATTCATGCTGAGTCACGAGTTATATGCCGCAACTGCGAAAACTATAACTACAACGACAACTGTTACAAGGAAAGACCCAGGCGGGGTTGCACCAATCAGTTGTCCAGACCAAGGTACCGGTTGTACGGTAACAACGACAATTACTACTGAAATTAAAATTGCAAACGTAGAATTTAACTCAATAACCGGACTATATAAATTAACTACGAATAGTGGGGGTCTGACAGGGACCGTGGAAAGAGATAGACAAGCATTTCACTTCGACCACACAAACCAATCAATTACTTTCCCCGAAGGTTCATTTGTAACTATTACTGAATGCATTGATTATCCGGAATTGAACAACTATTCAGTTAATATAGCCGGCATAACATCTAATTCTTCGGGGGACTATGTTGTTTATTTTGAATTGTAATTTTTTCATCAATCAGGTCTGTTATAGTCCCTACTTTATGACAAATAGGGACTGTCACTAATTATTATTTAACTTAATTTTGAGACTTCTATGAATATCGTGCAAATAATTTTCTTATCAATAATACTTGCTACCCCTAATTTATTTTCGCAACAAAGTAATCTTTCAACATTCAAGATAGGTGAATCGGTTAGGCTTCTCAAAAGCGATATTAGTTCTGAAGCAGATATTTTCTTCTATATCTTTTGGGATAAATATACATGTCCTATATGTAAAGACGATACAGAAGCTATCATTTCTGAGTTATGTAAACACTACGATATTAGAATTATTCTGTTTATGGGTGATGCGTCTGAAAGCGAATTAGAAATAATTAAAAAAGACTTTCCAAAAGAATGGAACATTATTCCTGATGAGTTGTCAGTTTATGCTAAATATTATGGAGTATTAAGCTATCCGGTATTTTATTTATTAAACAAAGACGGAGAAATTCTTTATATCGATAAGTCTGGCGGCGGCACAAAATATAACGCCTTAGAGGCTATTATTGAACAAAATATTAAAAGCATCACCAGTGTTAATGATAGTGAGATTACATATGAGTTAGAGTATATGCCCGAATTCGCTATTGCTCGTCATCGCTCAGTTATATATTCTACCAAAACGGGCGATATTTATATAATGATTTCCGGTGTGAAAGATATTCTGGTCTTTAATCAGAATGGAAAGCTGGATAAAAGAATAAAATTGGACTTTGAGAATTATATTAATACTTATGATCTTAATTGGCTCGTTGAAGACAGCTTATTTATTATACTGCATGACTCTTACGAAGATTATAGAGAATATTACTTGGTTGACGTTAATACGCAAAATGTAAAAAAAATACAAATTGAAAAACCTGATTATTTGAATAATCACAATATTAATAATAAATTTGAGGTAATATCAAACAAAATACTTTCAAATTTGAAACCTTTTAACTTATCCAAACTTGATATCGAATATATGCCGTTCATAAGTTTTGATTGCAAAACAGGAAAAGCAACTCGTTGGGGTTCACCTCCTCGCTCTTTCGTGAATTATAAAAAATCGCAATTACTCGCAGCTATATTTGCTCAAACGGAAGATAGGATTTTCGCACTATTTGATACTGACAATACTTTGTATGAATACTCAATTAATAATCTTAATCTGCTTTCAAAAACTGAAATTGATTTCAAAGAATATTCAAAATATTTATTGAATAAGGATATTCCTGAATTTAATGATACTAAACATAGGATTGAGTTTTATAAAAATGTAGTAACTTTTGATAGAATGTTTTATCTTAATCCCAATACTATATGCATTTTAGCTAATCATGTTGTTGTGTTAGATGAATTTTCAATAACAAAGTATGATATACATTACAAGTTATTTTTTATAGATATTGAGTCAAAAGCTGTGACTAAAATGATTGAATTAGGAACTGACAATAAGCCCTACTTTGTTGACAATAAGTACATATATGTCACGAAACTAATCGGTGATAAAATGTATAACAGCAAAATATCTTACGGAGAATAATTTCAAAGCTAATACCGTCGGCAAGAGAATTTTTGATGCCATGTTGTGTGGGCAAATCGGGCGTGATTTACGCCCATCGTAACTGGCGCCTTATCATGTGCATCGTCAAATCCATGCACGCATCTCTTTATATGAGAGTGAAGGTGGGACGCAAAGGCACTGGTTGCTCGGTCGAACAAAAAAAAAATCGAACACCGAGAAAAAATTTGGATATGTCGTTTTTTTTTTTTCTTCTTTTGTATAGTTCTAAGTCGCGTTCTTAAAAATAGTGTTGTTTCCAATGTGCAATAAGATTTTTTAGAACAAGACTACATTGGTAGAACAAAGCAAATAGTTTTTAACAACTATATGGAGTTTGTATGTACAAGATTAAACAGAGATTAGCCATCATATTAGTTTTTGCAATTGCATTCATGCTGAGTCACGAGTTATATGCCGCAACTGCGAAAACTATAACTACAACGACAACTGTTACAAGGAAAGACCCAGGCGGGGTTGCACCAATCAGTTGTCCAGACCAAGGTACCGGTTGTACGGTAACAACGACAATTACTACTGAAATTAAAATTGCAAACGTAGAATTTAACTCAACAACCGGTAGGAACTAAAAATATGAAATTATATTTTAAATTTATCTTAGGTATATTCATTATTTCTATTGTTTCTTGTAGTAATGATGAATCAAAAATTCCAAGTGTAGGCAATACTCCTTTTACTTTTTTAGACCCTGATACTGAAGTTTTGCTGAGTGATATCGGTTCGTTTCATGATGAAATGTGTCTTTATATTCTTGACACAGTTCCTCATGATATTGATATTTTTTGGAATTCGAATCATTACCATTTATTTTTTGACATTTTTAATGATAGGTGTTACAATTACTATGGTATGGATACCTCTGGCAACCTAAGGGCGCAATTCTTTCCAATCATTTTTCAAAGTAGTAATTTAAATCTATCATTAAAAAATGAGTGGCAATCAATTAGTGCTAATTTGCCTTTAGATTCGATACTTTCGCAATTCGAAATCAATCTAATTGAAAATGGTTTAACATTTTTAGAAACCATAGACACTAGTTTGTCAAATTCTACACAACGACAGTTAATATCAGATTACGCTGATTCATTGTTACAAATATGTAACCTTATTCAATGGCCTGAAGGTGAACATGGTATACTTTCGACTGGATTATTTATGATTATGAAAAATTCCGCTTTACTGTGGGGTTCATACCCTGATAATAAAGTGGGGAAGGATGGGGATTAACTACAATTATTTCAAATTATAGTAGGTGCGGTATGTGCAGTCGTCTATGCAGATGCTGCAGGTGCTTTAATTGGGTGGGCTACGGAAGCTGTTCCAGAATGGTGGAATACAGGGACATTAATCAAACAAAACGAAAAGAAACGTATAAATGCATACAAGATGGGAGCTGCTGTAGGTTCCGGTGGTAGAATTTTAGCTGGTCCCTAATCCTCCATTATTAAGTGAGACTTTATTATGAAAAAAAACTTGAAAAATAATCTTCGAACACTATTTGCCGTAACTTTTTTTGTTTTATATATCTTGTTTTTTGGAACAGGTTCAGATTATTTAGGCACGGCAATTGGAACATTTCTAGGTGCTTTAGCTCTTGCAGTTTTTGATGTATGGATTCTCAAGTCAGACAAAAACACTGAAAGCATTTCGAAAGAAAAAGTATGGGATTTTTTCCTTTATCTTTCGTTATTTATTATCGCAACCGCTATTTCTGTAAAGTTAATTAATTTAGAGCCATTTTACTTATTATTAGGAGTATTTTTTGGTTTTATATTATATAACGCCTTTAGACCCAGAAATCCTGACCCGATTTCATTGCTTAAAAAAGAAATTTGGCGTCGTGTTTTCCCAAGCAAGAGTTAGTTCGTTCCAATGATTAATTCTAAAATAAAATATGCCCGCAAAATTAAAAACTTGCGGGCATTTTCTATTCAATAAACTGCGTCTATACTGTCTCAGCAGCTTTTATTTCATTCAATATTTGTGGTACTTGATGAGAGACAACATTGCTGTAAACTCGCTCATTAATTGTAACAACGGGAGCCAAAGCGCATACACCGAATTACTGTCCAACCAGTTTTGTTTTGTTATCGGTAAGTTTTTGTTTGATATACGCTTTCAATTCGTCAAAAGTCATATTCTGAGTTTCAGAACTGATTTTGTTCCTGATGTCTCTCATCATTTTTACAGCATCAAACTGTTTTTCTTTTTTATTCGTTTTCATAATTTACTAAGTCTTTAGGGCTTCTAATTTCAATCATTGAATAACCAAATCGTAAATTCACAGAATTGTAGCCCTTTATTCTGTCTAGATTTACTATATGTTTAAAATTCCAACTTGCTAAAACATCCACTTTATGAATGGTCGCTAAAGCTATATGACGGCAGTCTTCCAAACTTGTTATACCAACTACTTTTTGGTCAATATATGTATCGGCTAGTTTTATTGCTTCTTCGGTCAGTTCCACTCTTTGAAATTTTTCTGCCGAGTATTTTAATAAGTGTTCTCTTACTATTTGTGGTGCGTTAATTAATTCAAGGTCAAGTAAGTCGGAAACTACAAAAATAATTTCATTGTTGTCGAGTCGCTCAAACAGCTTAATGGTCGCCTCTTTGAATTCTTCGTCAAAGTAACCGCCAACTACTGAAGTGTCTATGTATATTCTTTGTTTCATTTGTTTTCTGTCGTGTATTTTTAAGTTTTATTTTATACTACGCCTTTAGACCCAGAAATCCTGACCCGATTTCATTGCTTAAAAAAGAAATTTGGCGTCGTGTTTTCCCAAGCAAGAGTTAGTTCGTTCCAATGATTAATTCTAAAATAAAATATGCCCGCAAAATTAAAAACTTGCGGGCATTTTCTATTCAATAAACTGCGTCTATACTGTCTCAGCAGCTTTTATTTCATTCAATATTTGTGGTACTTGATGAGAGACAACATTGCTGTAAACTCGCTCATTAATTGTAACAACGGGAGCCAAAGCGCATACACCGATGCAACGAGTTCCTTCTAAGGAGAATAAACCGTCTGAAGTGGTTTCACCCATTTCAATACCGAGTTCACTTTTGAATGATGACAATACAGTATCTGCACCTTTGACAAAGCATGCTGTTCCCATACAGACGGAAATCGCAAATTGTCCTCTTGGCTTCAAGCGGAAATAATGGTAGAAAGTCGCTACACCAAAGACATTCGCTGTTGGCACTTGCAATAGATGAGCTACCTCGTCAAGATGAATTTCCGACAAGTAGCCGTACATACTTTGCACTTTGTGTAATATTGCAATTAAGTAAGATTCGGGATGTTCTTTATCCAAACATTCGTTTATATAATTAACGATTTCATCATTCAATTTATATTTTCTTTCGCTACACATTATTTTATCCCCCTTGGCAATTTTGCCTTGTAAGTTGTGTGTAATAATTCATGAGCTTTTTTGCTTCCCGGCTTTTCGAAATAATCACGATACATTTCAATAACAGCGGGATTTTGGTGTGATTTTCGTAAACTCTTTGATTCATCAATCGTGTATAATGCCTGTTGGCGTTTCTTTACTAAATCCTTATCAAGCGGATAAATGAATTTATTTACTTGAGGTATCGGCTGACCACCACCGTTTACACAACCCCCCGGACAAGCCATAATTTCAATCAAGTGATATTGTTTAACGCCAGATTTGACTTTTTCTAAAATGGTCTTAGCATTATTCAATCCATTAGCTACGGCAACGTTTATCATTGTTCCCTTTATGTCAATCGTAGCCTCGCGAAGACCTTCGACTGCTCTAACTTCTGTGAATGTCAAATGTTCAATTGTTTCGCCAGTAATTTTTTCATAAGCTGTTCTTAAAGCAGCTTCCATAACACCGCCTGTTGCTCCGAAGATATCGCCTGCACCCGTTGCGATTCCGAGTGGCTTATCGAAATCATCTTCCGGTAATTTTACAAAATCAATACCGTAAGCTTTTATCATCCAAATAAGCTCGCGAGTTGTTACTACCGCATCGGTATATTGATAACCCCCGGGAGCACGATGTTCAGGTCTTTTTGCTTCAAACTTTTTAGCAACACAAGGCATTACCGCCACTACAAAA
Source organism: uncultured Hyphomicrobiales bacterium (assembly GCA_964637845.1). Taxonomy (GTDB): domain Bacteria; phylum Bacteroidota; class Ignavibacteria; order Kapaibacteriales; family UBA2268; genus PGYU01. Next base: position 17,918 of record CAZWXI010000067.1, read on the forward strand.
ATATTTTCAGGAGTTTTCTTGGTCTTTTCCGCATAGTACGTTTTAATCAAAGTCGAAAGCATTTGCATCGGCGATTTACACGAGGAAACATGTGGTAACAACTCAGGGTAAAAATGCTCAACAAAATTAATCCAACCCGGTGAGCAAGATGTTATCAGCGGTAAATTCTTACCACTTTTGATTCTCTCTATCAACTCGTGAGATTCTTCCACTATTGTCATATCTGCGGCTAAATCCGTATCAAACACTGCATCAAATCCAAGTCTTCTCAGAGCCATTACTGTCTTACCAGTCCAAGAAGTTGAATAAGGCATATCCCAACCTTCACCGATAGCAGAACGGATAGCCGGAGCAATTTGGGCAACAACAAATTTACTAGGGTCATTTAT
>CAZWXI010000068.1:0-17588 GCA_964637845.1 uncultured Hyphomicrobiales bacterium
TACAGGATTCGAACCGGCGACCTCTACGATGTCAACGTAGCGCTCTAACCAACTGAGCTAAGAGCCCATTTCTGAACGCAAAAATAACAATATTTACCCACTCATGCAAATTTTTCGGCTTCTTCAATGATTGTTTGAAAAATAATTTCTCAATCACAAATAACATTATATATATTAAATTTTATTAATTATTTTGTATATTTAAATCATTACAACGAATGAATATGCTTATTCAAGAACTCTTTTACTCATCCCAATAAAGAATGTGAGGGATTTAATGCTTTACTTATAGCATCATTAAAGATCTTGAATAGTAAGATTAGATTAATATATTTTAATATTAATACATATTCACTACGTTTATCCATGAATACTGAAATATTTTTTTAAAAAAATATTTGCTATATGTTAATTATTTATTAAATTAGACATAGTATTTAGTGAAAATGTTGTTTTACTAATTAAAGGAGTTCATTAGACAAACATATACTTCATTTCTGTAAGTAATTTTTTCTCTCATATTTGATTTAAATAATTTTTATTAACAATTATAGGGAATGCCTATGGGAAACCAGATTCACGGGCTACAATCCGTAAAATTTTCCCGTTACTTACGATTTAGCGTGCTATTGGGCTTTGTAATTTCGTGTATGATGCTAAGTTTTGGCACAACAGCAGAAGCCCAAACAACAGGAGCTATAATCAAAGGAACGGTTATTGACAAAGAAACCAAAGATCCTCTCCCAAGAGCTTCGGTTTCAGTCCCGGCACTAAGAGTTGGTGCAGTCACTGACTCTAAAGGACAGTTCACATTCCAAGTTCCGGCAGGTGATCATCTGCTCGAATCAAGGTACGTGGGCTACGAAACTTTCACGCAAAGAATCGTCCTCAAAGAGGGCGAAACTCGTGAAATACGCATTGAGTTGTCTTCACAGTCAATTCAAATGAATCAAATCGTAGTTGTTGGATTGACGGGTGAAGTTGACAGAACTACACTTGGCAATCAGATCTCCTCAGTCTCCGGGCGAGACGTTGCAAATGTCGTCTCTCCATCAGCGATAGACGCTATTAGCGGTCGTGTCCCCGGTGTTAACGTTACTCGTAACTCCGGTACCCCGGGTGCGGGAACATTTATTACAATGAGAGGCAGGAAATCAATACTCGGTTCTTCTGAGCCTCTCTATGTAGTTGACGGTGTTATCCTTGATAATACTTCACTCTACAGCGGAAGTGGTGTTTACCAATATTCAAATCGTGCGGTTGATATTAATCCACAAGATATTGAATCTATGGAAATTTTGAAAGGTGCATCAGCTGCCGCTATTTATGGCTCACAAGCGGCTAACGGTGTCGTGTTGATTACTACGAAGCGAGGCAAGTTGTCAAGCTATGATAAACCCGCTCAAATAAACTTCACAACATCAGTTACAGTTGACCAAAAAGCCGGCGAAGTACCTCTACAGACTTCCTATGGACAAAGAATTCCATCAGCAAACAACAACCCCGGCTCAAACGACTCTTGGGGAGCTAAATTGCCGGAAGGAACAGCTACTTATAATCATGCTGATGACCCATTTAGGACTGCAGTTTCACATGAGCAATCGTTAACTATATCAGGTGGCGTACCTCAATTTGACTATTTGATAAACGGCACATTCTCTGGTATTCAAGGTTATGTTGAAGGTTCGTCGCTCGAAAGAACTAACATCAGAGCCAATCTCGGAATATCTTTACTGCCCGGTGTACAAATGCGGAGCAATAGCAATTTCGTAACTATCAATAACGACCTACCGCAGGATGGATCAAACACTTCGGGTATTCTCCTTGGCAGTTTGAGGTCACCGCCGGAATTTAACAATAAGGAATATCTAAAACCAGACGGTACCCAACGCAGGTTTGGAACCTATGATAATCCGATTTGGACCCAAAAGTCAAATATTTACAATTCTAAAATCGAGCGTTTCATACATAGTACTGAGTTGAAATGGCAGCCCTTGAGCTTTTTGTCATTGGACGCTCGTTTCGGAATGGACAGATACGAGTACAAAAACAAAGAAAGACTTGCTGTTGGCGCTGCAACCACCCCCGGCAGGAATGGTTATATTTCAGACCAAAGAATCACCAATAACAAGATGAATCTTGATTTTACTGCAAATTATCAACGCCGTTGGATGGATGATAATTTATTTACAACATTTATTGTCGGCAGTCAGGTTATTTGGGATAGCAGAAGTTCTAACTTTGCTGATGCTGAAAATACACTACCCTTCTATGACCAAATTAGTGCCGGTGCTATCAGGGACGGAGCGTCAACATTAACTGAAACCAAATATGTCGGCTACTTTACTCAACTTACTAATACTTGGCAGGATAAGCTTTCATTGACACTTGCTTTAAGACGTGACGGTAGCTCGACCTTCGGTGAAAGTGAACAATTCCATTACTATCCCAAAGTCGGTTTGTCCTACATATTATCTCAAGAAAGTTTCATGGAAGCAACACGTGACATCTTTAGCAATATCCGTCTGAGAGGTTCTTGGGGAGAAGCCGGTTCTCCATCTTTACCTGGAGCGTACGCAACGAACTTCCTTTACGGTACTGCAGGATTTTTTGACCCATGGGGTAGAGCAACGACAGTATCTCGTTCGGGGCAAATCGGTATCAAACCCGGAGGTGGTACAACTGCCGCATCATTTGTAGTAGCGGGTGCTAAAGATATTCTTCCAGAGCTAACCGAAGAAATTGAATTTGGTATTGACCTCGGTTTCTGGGATAACAGAATCAGTTTAGAAGCTACTTACTACAAACAAAATATTACAGACATGATACTCAGCGTACCCGTTCCGACTTCATCCGGCTATGACCGCAAGTTAAGCAATGCCGGTGAAATGTGGAACCAAGGTATTGAGTTAGCATTAAGAGCTATCCCGATTACTTCTGCCGACCTAACATGGGCAACAATTATTAATTACTCACGCAACCGTAATGAAGTAACAAAATTAGTCATTAGCCCGAATCAAGCTGACGATGCATATGTTACTCTCGGTGGTGGCTTTGTTGGCATCCAAAATGTGGCAATGGTTGGGCAACCGCTTGGTATATTCTATGGATACGGATGGTTGCGAGATGTTGACGGAAAGATTTTATACTCAGGTGATAGAGCACGCTATGATGAGGAACGCAAGGGCTGGATCCGCGATAATAGCGCAAAACCATTGGACGATAATTATGAACTTCCATATGTAGGTACTCCGTTACAAGATCCGGATCAAAAAATCATAGGCAACTCGAATCCTGATTTTATGCTAAGTTGGAGAAACGACATTACAATTATGCGTGATTTTACAATTAGTTTCCTTGTTGATGCTGTGCTCGGTCAGGATGTTTGGAACGGTACACGTGGTGCACTCTATAATTTCGGGACACATGGTGATACCGAAGACAGAGAGCAGCCTTGGTTCAACTTTGACGGACAGCCCGTCATGGATATGTCCGACCCCAACAATCCGGTACAAGCCAAGAAAGAATGGTATTTCAGACGCCATGCCAACGGCTTTTTCATAAATGAACCGCACATTGTTGACGGCTCATATATCAAATTCAGGGAATTAACTTTGGAATATCGCTGGAGAGGATTGCAACATTGGAATATCAGCACAATTGCTTTCAACTTCTCTGCAAGGAATCTGTTTACTATTACTGACTATGACGGGTACGACCCGGAAGTTAACACGTTTTCAGCGGCTGAAGGCAGAGGGTATGACTATTTCACTCTTCCTCAAGTACGCTCATACAGATTCGGTATATCAATTAACTATTAATAAGAGGAGTAAACAATTATGAAAAAGCATAATCCAATAAAATATTCAAATGCATTGATGTTGGCCGCTCTATTGTTTATCGGTTCATTGCCATTTACCGGTTGCGATATTGACGAAAATATCAACAATTCTCCGAACGCAATTAACGAAGCAAAAGTCAAATCCCGCGAAGGCGTTAACGGATTAATAATTGCATTGCAGGTAGCCGCAGGCGACTTCTACTCCGGTGACCGCTCACGTATTGCTTCAATGTGGACCCGCCAGATGTGTGCTCCCGAAGGTCTCGGCAGACCTCAACCTGTCAGTTGGAATAATTACCAAATGCAAACCGACGGCTTTGTTGACGATATGTGGAAAATGGGCTATCGGGGCGTCCGAATTGCAAATGACATTATTAATTTTGCCCCCGAAGTCGAATTTGGCGAAAATAATGCCGCTTTACAGAACACATATCTTGGCATAGCTAAAACTTACAAGGCAATGTTTTTCGGTGAATTAGCCGCATTCTACGGTTCTATTCCCATCAACATTGTCGGTCTCGAACCATCGCAATTTGTTACCCAGTCTGCAGCATATACAGAAGTCCAAAGACTTTTGCAGGAAGCCTCAACTCACTTCGCCAACTCAGCGGCTATTACTGTCGATTTGAACTTCCAAGGTAATTCCAATAAATGGACAGCTGTTGTTAACTCATTACGTGCAAGATATTACCTGCATATCAAGGATTATCAAAATGCTTTAAGTTTTGCTCGTAACGGTATTGCTGCTGCTGACGGTAATCTGTTTGGAATTTACAATGACGCTCCGGGCGAATATTCACCATGGGGGCATTGGGCATTGACAGAAGTCGGTGAACCAATACGCGTTGAAAAGACTTTCATGGATTTACTCAACAGAGAAAATGACGATAATCGTATCGCCAAGTATTTTAGACAAAATTCTGAGGGTAACTACGTCGGTCATGCTTATTTCAATAAAGAAGGAGCTTCTGAGGAAGAATTAACTCCTACAATGGCTTCCCGACTTTTGAAATATGGTGCTTATGCGGACGATTTTCCGTTAATCACAGCCGATGAAAACACGCTTATTCGTGCTGAAGCGGCCGCTCGTACAGGTGCAACTGGAGAAGCCACAACTGATTTGAACAGCATTCGTGTATCGGCAGGGTTGGGTGCATATTCAGGTAGCGACTTGGTCGCGGAAATACTTATTCAAAAGCACTTACAACTTTTCCTCGAAGGGCAGAATTATACAGACATGAGAAGAACGGGAACATTACCTTCTCCTCAAGTCCCTATGAGGTTCATTTATCCTATCACCGAAAAGAACGCTAATCCGTTCGTTCCGCCTGATAATGACAATTTAGTAAGTGCAATTCTTCCATAAAAAAGGGGGCTTTAAGCCCCCTTAATTTTTACGTTTGATTTTCGAAGCTTTATCATTTTTCAAAGCTCGTATCATTTTTGTTATTTGTTTTTGGGTAATCTTTTATAATTTCCGCATCATAACCCATAGATTTGATTTCTTTTTCCAAATCCTCTGCTTTTAATATTTTGTCATCGTATGTGATTGTTACAACCTTATTTTCAAGGTCAAGGTAAGTATCATTTACGCCGGATTTTTCTTTCAAAACCGATTCAATCTTGTTTTTACACATGAAAGAGAATGCCGATGTTTTGATTTTTACTTCCTTCACGCTTTGCTCGTTTGCGTAAGCATTGAAAGCAAACGAAAACGTCAATACTACACCCATTACTACTGATAATAAATTCTTTATCATTTTGAAAACCCTAAATAAATTTTTAAAAAAACAACTATATACCATATACGCTAAAAATATTATTAGGTTTCATAAAATTTATTTTTTATAAAAATATCTGCATTAAAGCGTATTTCAAGGACGACCAACATAAATTGTCTTGAAAGTTCAACGTTTATCAAATAATCTTCATGGATTTTATAACTTAAATTAGAACCATCGAACTCTGTGAATTGGATATTTTTTGGAAGTCGCATAACAATTTTTTGATATTATTCAGGTGCGAGAGTTAGCATTTTTCGTCTGCCAGGGTTAAAATTGCTTAAGTATGAACTTGATAAGTTTGACTAACTCGGACCGCTTAAGGCAAGAAATATCGCATCAGCTTCAATCTCATGGGCTATTATTACGCTGTTAAAATGCTTCCATCGCTGTGTCGGGTTCGATGGCTATAACATCATCATTTTGGGCAAGAATGTTAATCTCATTGCCATCTAATTCTGCCGACAAAACGTTTTCCATTAGTTTTTTGTATTCACTTATGGGTAGATTTTCGGCTTTTGTATGTTCATTCAGAGTAATGAGCACTTTATGTTTCACAAAATTGTTTACACTAATTTCATTCACCAAGTATGGATTAATCTTTTTCATGTCTTAACTCCTTTATAAATTAAAGTAAGAATCCAACCCCAAATATACTAATTTGGCGATTGGAAACTTACTATTATATTTGATGGTAGTCATTTACCGTGTTGCTAGATCGCAGTTAATTAGTCCGAACCCGTACGTAATATCGTATCCTATTGTTCCCAGGTCAGTAGCAGTTGTCGCTATACGACGTTTGACATTTGTAGGTGTTATACCCGGATAACGCTGAATAACTAATGCGGCTAAACCTGCAACGTGAGGACAAGCCATACTTGTACCAGACATTGTTTTATATACGCCACCCGGATAGGTTGAATTAACGCTTACTCCGGGAGCTACACAATGCACTTGGTTCCACGGAGTTGTTTTACCGCCTCTTGATGATGTTCCTGCAATTATGGCACTACTATTAACTGAACCAACGGCTATCGGGGCGGCATTTGGCTGTCCTGTAATAATCGAATTTGCGGGGGCACATACCCAAGGGAACGATGTGCCGTATGAATTTCCCGAAGCAATTACTACTGTAACTCCGTTGTCTTGGCAGCGTTTAACGGCATTAGCGTAAGCTACCATTGGAGCACTCGTGCCACCTAGGCTCATACTTGCCACTTTCATACTATTTCTAACGCACCACTCCATGCCGGCTATAATCCAGCTACTACTTCCGCTACCTGAGTCGCTTAGAACTTTTACGGCATATAAACTTGCATTTGGGGCTACTCCAACCACTCCGATGAAGTTGTTTCTTGCCGCTACGATTCCGGCACAATGAGTGCCATGCCCATGTTTGTCATTGTAACTTGTTTCTCCGGGAATAAAACATGCCCCACCCGAAATAACTAAATCCGGATGAACTGCAATCCCTGTATCCAAAATTGCTACTTTTACACCGCTACCCGTGATTTTCCTACCCCATGCCACCGATGCTTTAACCATACTGATATTCCACGGAACCGGTTGAAGGGGTGGTAATATAATTGGTGGAATTGGTTTTATCGGTGGCATTACAGGTTTCGGTAATGTCGGCGTAAATGAAGTGTCGGCCCCTGTTTGTCTTCTGCGAGCTTTTAGTAGTGATGCAAATACATCTACCAAAGCTTGGTCGTAACCATCTTCATAACTTCTGCTCGCATCGTCTCCAAAATAATCGAAAGAATCGTCAGAATTCATAAACAATTCATTGAATTGTTGTGCATCGAATTCATCATCTTCCAAAGCATACATTTCTATATCTTCTTCAACCGCCAAAATGCCTTCATTATGAGAAAGTTTTTCGGCGTCTTCAGTACTTAATTCAATAGTTGTGATGCCTAAAGACTCGAAATGTAAAACATCGTCTTTGCTCGGGAATGATTCCGATGCCATGAACTCCACACCATCTTTACATTTTTCCTTGGATATTCCAAGAATGCTGGTAGCTTGGTCTTCGCTGATACTACCGTCAGCATAGGTAATTAGATACCTCTTTGGCTCATTCGCCATAACGTACTCCTTTTTTGTTGATGAAATCCTACTCGTAAGGCTTTTCGGTTCCGCCTCGTTTTTTTAGTGGTTTCGGATCTCCACCTTAATTACTGTCACACGGGTGGCCAGCCCTATTGGACCCTTGGACCTCATTTTTAGAATTTACAAATGCCATTCTGTTTCTACATATCCTTACTTTCACACCAAACGTACGAAAAAAATTATATATTATCCAAATTAATTTATATTAACAAATTATTCATATATTATTAACATAATTAGTTAATCCTTAATTCAAATTAAAATTCACATCTGAATTTTTATAAGAATAATGTTATATTTGAATGTTTTTTATTTCAATTATGCCAAAAATCATAAACATCGTTGGGGCAAGACCTAACTTCATGAAGATTGCTCCCTTAATGAAACTTTATCGGAATGCGGGTATGAAAGACGTCTTGCTTCTACATACCGGACAGCACTACGATAAGTCAATGTCATCATTGTTCTTTGACGAATTAGAAATTCCAGAACCCGATATCAATTTGGGGGTTGGTTCTGATACACAAGCCAAGCAAGTTGCAAAAATTATGGAACGTTTTGAGGATGTATGCTTCGAGCATAAACCGGATGCAATCCTCGTCGTCGGTGACGTCAATTCTACAATGGCATGTAGTATTGTTGCGGCAAAACTCGACATTAAAATTATTCATCTTGAAGCAGGACTCAGGAGTTTTGACCGTCGCATGCCCGAAGAAATCAATAGATTGGTTACTGATACCCTTGCGGATTTGCTCTTGACACCGTCGATTGATGCAGATGATAACTTGATTAAAGAAGGCTGTTCCCCGTCCAAAATTTTTCGCGTCGGGAACATAATGATTGATACTTTATTCATGTTTTTGCCAAAAGCCCGTAAATCGGGAATTATTAATCAACTAGGTCTTAATGCTCACGATTTTGCCCTTGTGACCTTACATAGACCATCAAACGTTGACGTTCCCGAAATGATTGCAGAAATAATAAATGCGTTAAACACTATTTCAGAATCTATAAAAGTTGTTTTTTCCATGCATCCGAGAACGAAAACCAATTTAACCAAATTTGGAGTCTCCTTATCTCAGTTAAATAAAAATTTTATAATTACTGAGCCGTTAGGATATCTTGATTTTCAACAACTGATGTCGAATTCTAAGTTTGTTATAACTGACAGCGGTGGTGTACAAGAGGAAACAACTGCATTGAAAATACCATGTATCACTATGAGAGAAAATACTGAACGACCAATAACAATTTCCTTAGGTACAAATGTTATTGTCGGAACCGATATTGATAAGTTGCTGTATTTTTCTAACCAAGCAATATCAGGAAACTGGAAAGATACCATAATTCCTGAAATGTGGGACGGCAAAACAGCTGAAAGAGTCATAGAAGTTTTACAAAAATATTTATAGACATGAAACTTATTGGAATAAATAAACTCGAAATGCCTGAAATAAAGAGCATAAAATTTGCTCGATTCCATGATATCAGAGGATACTTTACCGAAACTTACCGTGCCTCTGATTTCAATGATAATGTAGCTTTGAGCTTTTTGTCAAATCTAAGTTTTACACAAATTAATGAGTCTTACACACAAAAAGGCATCTTTAGAGGTTTGCATTTTCAATGGAATCCATTTATGGATAAACTAATTAGATGCATCACAGGGAAAATTACTGATTTTGCTTTGGATATTAGATATGATTCCCCTACGTTTGGAAAAATTATTTCATATACTTTATCTTCAACTTTATTCGATGAAAATTCGGAATGGTTATGGATACCTAGCGGATTTGCTCATGGCTTTTATGCCAACGAGGATTCAATAGTTGAATATATGTGTACGGGGCAATGGTCTCCAGGTAATGAATACACAATAAGTATTCATGATAATGAGATTGATTGGTCATTGTGTGATGCTGAAACATTATCGGAATTCAACAATTTGCTAAATAAAAAGCAAATCAAACTCAGCGATAAAGATATTTCAGGAGCATCTATCAATTCATGGAAAAATCATCCCAAATCGAAATTATTTGTTTATGAGGTATAAATGAATACCAAGGGAATCATACTTGCGGGCGGTAAAGGAACAAGATTATATCCGTTGACTTCGATCTTTTCCAAACAACTTATGCCTGTTTACGACAAACCGATGATATATTACCCGATTTCAACCCTAATGCTGGCAGGCATACGTGAAATTTTGCTAATATCTACACCCGACGATACCCCTAATTATCAGAAATTACTCCGCAATGGTAATCAATTCGGCATCAGCATTGATTATGCGATACAAGAGCGGCCTGGCGGTTTACCACAAGCTTTCATAATTGGTCGAGATTTCATCGCCGATTCACAAGTCTGTTTGATTTTAGGCGATAATCTATTCTATGGTAAACTGGATTTTTTAAGATTCGGATTAAAAAACAACTCAGGTGGAACTATTTTCGCTTATCACGTTGACAATCCTTCCGAATATGGTGTTGTTGAGTTTGGAACGGATAACAAAGTACTCAGTATTGAGGAAAAGCCTATCAACCCCAAATCGAAATTTGCCATACCCGGATTATATATTTTTGACAATAAAATTTCGGAGTATTCAACCAAGCTATCTCCGAGTAACAGGGGAGAGATTGAGATAACCGATGTACAAAAAATTTATCTCATTGAAAACAAGCTCGATGTTGTCCAAATAGGTCGTGGCGTTGCATGGCTTGACACAGGCACACCGCAATCATTGATTGAAGCCAGTAATTTCATACAAACAATTGAAAAACGACAAGGAACAAAAATTGCTTGCTTAGAAGAAATTGCACTTCAGCAAGGATTCATTAGTAAATTAGAATATAAAAATATAATTGATTCATTGCCGGAATGCGATTACAAAAATTATTGCAAAAAAATCATTGACGAGTATTGATGAAACGATTACTGGTAACAGGCGGTGCTGGGTTTATAGGAAGTGAGTTTATACGTCAATCCGTAAAAAATGGATACGAAGTAGCTGTACTCGATAAGATGACATATGCAGCCGATTTAGCACGATTAGATGAAATTAAAAAAGATTACATTTTCTACCAAGGCGATATAAGGGATTTTGATTTTGTAAATAAAACTTTTTCTGACTTCAACCCCGGTTTTGTTGTTCATTGGGCGGCTGAGAGCCACGTTGACCGAAGCATATTAACTCCCGCAGTTTTTATCCAAACTAATGTTCTTGGTACGCAAAATTTGCTCGAAGCATCTAAGGGCAAAATTGAAAAATTCATCAATATCTCCACAGATGAGGTGTATGGAGAACTTGGCGAAACAGGTAGCTTTTATGAAGATACTCCCTTAATGCCAAACTCACCTTATTCTGTCAGCAAAACCTCCGCAGACATGCTCGGACGCGCATATTTGAGGACTTACAATATGCCCGTAATTACACTTAGACCCTCGAATAATTATGGGAAATGGCAATATCCCGAAAAATTAGTTCCTGTTGTAATCCTAAAAGCTTTATCCAGTGAGCCTATTCCTGTTTACGGACAAGGTGCGAACATCAGAGAATGGCTCTATGTAGAAGATTGTGCATCAGCTGTTATTGAAGTCCTTAAAAAGGCTCAGCCTGGCAGTGTTTACAATATTGGAAGCAACAATGAGAGACGTAATATTGATACAGTAAAAACAATTTTGACTATACTCGGGAAATCTCACGATTTAATTGAATTTGTTCAAGACAGACCAGGACATGATTTCCGCTACTCATTGAATTTTGATAAAATTACTTCTGAAATCGGTTGGGTACCCAAAGTAAATTTTGAGCAAGGAATCGAAATGACAGTAAATTGGTATCTCGAAAATTTAAAATGGGCAAACAGCAAACTATCGGATTTAAGGCAATACTGGGCTAAGGTTTATAAGAAATGAAAATTGCAATATTCGGTGCTGATGGTCAATTGGGGAAGGCGTTTTCAGAAGCTCTTAAAGAAAACCATGAACTCAATAAGTATGATATTTCTCAATTCGACATTACGGATTATATTTATCTGCACAACTTAATCAATGAGTTGAAACCCGAGTTGATTATTAATTGTGCCGCCTTTACAGATACTGAAAAATGCGAAACAAATGCTTATTCTAATTATATGGTTAATTCATTTGTGCCTTTTGTATTAGCCGATAATTGCGCCCGCTTGGGAATAAAACTTATTCAATTTAGCACGGATTATGTTTTCGATGGAAAGAAGAAAAGCATATACGGCGAGCATGACACCCCCAATCCATTGAATGAATATGGCAAAGCAAAGCTGATTTGCGAGAAATTAGTGTTAAACAGAGCGCCGAATTCATTACTACTCAGACTAAGTTGGGTTTACGGTAAAAGTAACTCGAATTTTATATCGAAGTTTATTTCATGGTCAAAAAAAAATCAAACTATCAGAGTTTCAAATGATGAAATATCAATTCCCACATCTGTTGATTTTGTAGTTAAAAACACATTAAAAGCTGTTAAACTATCATTGAGCGGACTTTTTCATCTAACCCCCTCTAATTGTTGCTCAAGGTACGAATGGGCTTTAGCGATAAGATCGCTATTGAGCTTAAAGGTTGAAATTATTTCCGCTAAAATGGAAGAGTTTGCATCAACCATTATCAGACCGCACTTTTCCGCGATGTCCTCTGAGTTATTAGCAAGCAAACTAAAAACTGATTTTCCCGATTGGCAAACTGTATTGAGTGATTATCTTTATCGCAACGGTGCATATTTCAGTTCTCCGTCAATGTAAACAGCCAAGACCCGAGTATTTCCTACATTTTCTTGGCTATTAATATTGGTGTCGGTTATCACCAAATCTGCTTTATATCCTACTCTGAGTTGACCGCTTGATGAATTAACTGCTTGAGCGGGTGATAAAGTGTATGATTTCAATGTATCGTATAAATCCAATTTCTCACTTACGTGTTTCGGACGGTCAAATAAATCAGCAGTTCTGTTCAAAAATGCGCTCATACCTGCAAATGGAACGTGAGTTTCTATAGGAAAATCTGAACCTGCAATGATATCAACACCGTTTTTGACAAAACTTTTCCACGGATACCCATGATTATCAAAAACATCATTTCCAAGCCTCTTAATTGCCATTTTTTCATCGCTCAATAAATGAATTGGTTGAATAGATGCTATTACGTTATACTCTTTAAACCTCCGTATGTCATCGGGAGCAACTATTTGAGCGTGTTCAATCCTCAACTTGTTTCTAAAATTACCATGTCTGTCTCTAAGAATTTCATAAGCATCCAATACTTCTCTGTTGGCACGATCTCCGATAGCATGTATAGCTATGTCAAGACCATTTTCTAATGCAAATTCAGATTTTTCGATAATATAATACTTATCAATAAGCAAAATCCCTTTTTCTCCGGGTGCATCATTATATTCATTCAACAAAGCCGCCCCTCGAGAACCCAGTGCCCCATCGGTAAACAACTTAATTCCGACTATGTTATAATTATTTGATATATATGGTTTGACATTTTCACTTTCGAAATCATAAGTCTGCACTCCCAGATGAGCAAAGATTTTTAGAGAGAGAGTATTCTTAGCACTTAAGGACTTGCAAACCTCAACCATTTTAGGAGAAACATCCATGTCATGAACAGAAGTAATGCCACTTTTTATGCATACATCTTGAGCTTTTTCAACGAAAGAGGTGTACTGGTCATTACTGAAGTCGGGAATTATCTTTTCTACGAGTAACATTGCATTGTCAATTAGTATTCCCGTAGGATTCCCGGATACATCTCTCATGATTTTCCCGCCGAGTGGGTTAGGCGTACCTGTATTAATCTCGGCTAATTCCATTGCTTTACTATTAACCCATGCCGCATGACCATCTACTCTGACAAAATAACATGGATTATCGGGAAATGCTTTGTCTATTGCTTTCAAATCCGGCATTTGCTTATTTTGCCAAGTCTCTTGGTTCCAACCTCTGCCAAATATCCATTCTCCTCGATAAAATGGCTCTGAGAGTGATTTATCGAGGCAGTCTGATTCGGACAGACAATCGGTGAAGTTTAAAACTGTATTCATCATGCCCAAACCCCACAAATGACAGTGCGAATCAGTTATACCGGGGATTACATATGATTGAGGATATTCAACTTTACCATTTTCATTCTGAATACAAACTCCGCCTTTAAAATGACCTATTGCACTTATTAATCCGGACTTTAATTCTAGTTTTACATTAGTCAGAAGCATTATGATTCACCTTTACATTATAATTAACCTTTATAATAACATCCACAGGACAAACAGAGGCACATTGCGGCTCATCATAGAAGCCGACGCATTCAACGCATTTTTCTGCTTCAATCTCATATATATCTTCACCCAACGAAATCGCACTTGTAGGGCAAAGCGGCTCACATTTAGCACAAATTATACACTCTTCTAAAATTTTAAAAGCCATACTTAGCTTTTATTTCATTTTCCAAAACTTTATAATTTTCAAACCATGCTTGAAAAAAACCTTTCGATGTTATACTTTTATCAAAAATTTTCTTACCGAAATACCCGGCTAATCTACGTACAAGAAAAAGATTAGAAAACTTCAATAATTGAGTAAATCTATAAAATTCGCTCTCAAATATAGAGCAATGCTTTTTCAAGAACAATCGCTTAGTAAAGACAAGTAACCTAACAAATGGAATACTGATATCACCCCGTGTTCCTCCATTTAAGTGATAAACACGAGACTTTTGTACAACACAATTCTGGTAACCAAGATTAACCGCACGTTTACAAAAATCTGTTTCTTCTGTATAAAAGAAAAAATCTTCGCTGAATCCTCCTACCTTATCTACTAATTGACGAGAAAAAAGCATGACAGCGCCTGCACAAAATTCAACTGAAACATTATTTGCCTTTTGCATACCTTTGTTGAAAAGTCTCTCGTATTTTTTGTGTATGAGCCAGCTCAACCCGGTGATTTCCATCAAGCCGAATTTAACTCCGGGAAAATATGAATGAGAAACTTGATAAGTACCGCCTGAATTCATCAATTGTGGGGTGACAATTCCGACATTCTCGATTTTTAAGTATTCACTTAGCAGGGTCCCAATTGAATTTTCGGGATAAATCACATCAGAATTACTGATTATTAAGTAATCAGCAATCGAATTTTTTACTCCGATGTTAATTGCCTTAGCATACCCATAATTATTAGTATTTTGAACAATTCTAATTTCAGGGTAATGCTTAGAGACGTATTCAACTGAATCATCACTCGAATTATTATCAACAACGATTATCTGCGATTGTTTTATACCGTTTTGTAAGATTGATTCAATGCAATTTGAAGTCAAGCGACATGTATTGAAATTTATAATGATTATATCAAAACTGGTCAATCTCAGCAAACTTTTATTATTTTCAAATTATCTATTAGTGCAAAAGTAACTATAATTCATAATACACTAAAATATGAACAAAACACTAAGTGGCTTTCTTCTTAGAATTGAAAAATCAATTGACAAACTTTCCGATATTAGCAAGTTTATTTGCAGCATTTGCGATTTTTTGCGATGGATTTAGCGATAGTTTTTTTATTTCCCGATGCTATTAGTCTTTACAAAAAAAATTCTCACCCTCTATTACACTTGATACATTCAGCAGAATAATCTCGTTGCTACTACAATACTTGCTCTTTTTGACAATTTTTTGGGCTTTGATGGCTCTGATTTGGCTATTGACGGAGCTACAGCTACGTACTAATGCTTCTGCTTTTATAGATTAAAAATAGAAAAAATTAAGTTTTGGTAAACATGTTTACAAATTTCATTTGAATAATCATAGAATTAACCATAAATTTGTATTTCGTATGAAATGCAAAGCAAAAAAGTAAAACTATTGATGATATAAACGGAGGCATTTAATTGAAAAATAATTTGGGGAAGCTATTCCTGATTTTAATTCCGATAGTAGCGGCGGTTGCCGTTATGATTCCCACTTATAGAGCTTACCAATTGGAAGGAATTTTGCGCGATTACCAGCAAAGAGCAAATCAAGCAGGAAATTCCGAAGATTCTCTTACTATTATGGAAGAGTTTAGAAATCTTTATAGCGCTGATTTGGAAGCCGCTAAGAAAAATCAACTCAAGCTTGGGCTAGATTTAAGGGGTGGTATGTATGTAACTCTCGAAGTTGACGTACTAAAACTTATTGAAGAATCTGCTCAGAGAGAAGCAGTTGATGACATTTTTCTAAGCATACTTGAAAAAACTCGCGAAGAAGTCCGTAACACCGATAGCGATGTTCTGGACGTATTTTTGAAAAATTTCAATGAAATGGCACGCCCAAGAGGCAAATCTCTATTATCTTATTATGACATTGGTGACTTCCGTGAAGCTACCGAGGAACGTATTGTTGAGCAATTAAGAAGCAATGTCGATGATGCAATTAATCAAGCCGCTGAAGTTATTCGCCAACGTATCGATCAATTTGGAGTTGCAGAACCTAATATTCAACAACAAGGCAATAACCGTATCATTCTTGAACTACCCGGCGTGGAAAACGAAGACCAAATGAGGAGCCTTCTCGAAACAACCGCTCGTTTGGAGTTCAATCTAGTTCGTAATAATGCCGACATAGTCAGAGCTTTTGCACGTATTGATAAAGTACTGGCAGAGCAGGCACGTCGCCGTGCTGGTATTATCGAACAAACGCAAACTGAAACTCCGGCTCAAGCAGATGAAATTACTCAACCAGAGGTAGTTCAAACTGAACAGGTAGCAGATTTAGTAAGGAATTTAGACACTAATGCTGCGACTGAGCAATCTAAATCTGATACTACCAAAACTGACACTACCAAGACTGACACTACCAAGACTGATACTTTAACAAAAGATCCGTATGAAGGTCTTTCAGAAAAGGAAATCATGGAAAAGCACCTATCAGAGCACCCCTTCACTTCATTATTTGCTACATACTATGTGCAACCCGGTGATGTGGGCAGATTAGTGCCATTCTATTACACAACTGATGAGATTCCAGATGGGGACTACTCATTCAGGATAATCAAAGATTCGATTGCTAAATTTAATGAAATATTAAATCGTCCCGAAATTAGACCACTTATACCAATAGATTTCAAAATTGCGATTGAAGCTAAACCCGATATAAGATTAGTAAAACAATCCGGTATAGAGGTTTTTGAAATTTTCTCATTGAAACGTGAACCTGAATTAACGGGTGAAGTAATTACCAATGCCCAACAATCATTCGACCCAACCACAAACGCACCGATAGTAAACATGACTATGAACGACGATGGTGCAGAACGTTGGGCGCGCATCACAGGAGCCAATATTGATAAACGAGTTGCAATTGTTCTCGACGAAAGAGTCTATTCAGCTCCGGTAGTAAGAGATAGGATCCTAGGCGGACGTTCACAAATCTCAGGTATGGTAAACTCAGAAGAAGCAAGACTGCTTGAAGTAGTTCTTAAAGCCGGTGCACTCAAAGCTCCTGTACAAATTATTGAGGAACGCATAGTTGGCCCTTCCTTAGGTCAAGATTCAATAAGCTCTGGTATAAGAGCATCATTGATTGCGATACTCCTTGTAATAGGATATATGATTTTCTACTATGGCAAGGGCGGCGTTGTAGCGAATTTTGCCGTATTGCTCAATGTATCGCTAATAGTTGCGGTACTAACTGCACTTAAAGGCACCTTGACATTGCCCGGTATTGGCGGTATAATTTTAACTATTGGTATGGCTGTGGACGCAAACGTCCTGATTTTTGAACGTATTCGAGAAGAGCTTGCTAAGGGACGTTCACTACGTTCCGCCATTGA
>CAZWXI010000069.1:0-10341 GCA_964637845.1 uncultured Hyphomicrobiales bacterium
AATTTCAAAACTTCGCGACGCCATATTCTGAAATGCGCCTCTTGCGGTATTGGCAATTTTTGTTGTATCGGTGGCAATCATCAATGCTCCTTCGAAAAGTAAATTAGATGAGCCACGCCAAGAGAAACCGTCTCCCATCATATTATATGGGAAATCATTAAATGCAATGTTCCCTTCACTGGTGACTGTGGCTTGCAGTACGTCTGTCCTCAGTGTTCGCCATGAAGGGTTAGCCATTATTTCGATGGAGTTAATGTTTGTGAAATTTCCATCAGATTTTATATGAAATTCAACGTTGAATCGGTGATTTACAGGTATTTCATGTGGTAATCGGAGCCTGATTTTTTGCGGAATTTCCAATAAAGCATTTTTATCTACTTTGCCAACCCAGATGCTGTCAGTCAATAATTCGGCATTGTGTTTTTCTACAAACGCTTTGATGTAAACCGAATCAACATCAACAAGCTTATTTATTATACTGAGTTCGATAGATACTACGTCTCCGGGGAAAATCATTCTATCACCGTCCTCATCGATTACTTTTAGTGAATAAAGCGAAATCCACTTAGGGTTTTCTGCGGTCAAAGCATTGTAAAGGTTCACTCGTCCCGCTCCCATTTTACCTTTTAAAAATGGATTTTTGTCATATATATTATCCGCTGTAGCTTTGAGAACTTCTTCGATTTCGCTGTTTGTGTAATTCGTGTATATGCTTTTAATTACAGAGGCACATGCGGCAACAACCGGCGAAGACATTGATGTACCGTCCCACGCAATGTATGTGTCAACTGGAATGGTTGACATTATTTTTGTACCCGGGGCAGATAAATCAATACTTGAATGATAGTTGGAGAAATTTGATTTTCTATCAGCTTGGTCTGTCGAAGCAACAGATATTACGCCCCGGTAAGATGCGGGATAAAAAGCCGTTTCTGAAGAATTATTCCCCGCGGCGGCAACAATCAAACAGCCGTAGGATGATGCCACCGCAATCAACTCTTGCTCGGCTTGTGAGAAACCGCCGCCACCCCAACTACAATTTATTACATCCGCACCATTCATAGCGGCATACATCAAGCCATCGTAAGCATTAACTAAAGTGCGGCTAAATTGCGAATCATATGCAATTTTTATGGGCATAATTTTTACTCTATCGTAAATTCCTGCAATACCAATTTCATTATTCCTGACAGCTGCAACAATTCCGGCTACATGAGTTCCGTGTGCATTGCCGGGCATAGGGTCATTATCGAAACCGCTTTCATCTGTATTGCTCCCGAAATCCCATCCCCGCCAATCATCAACGAAGCCATTTCCGTCGTCGTCAATGTTGTTTGTACGTTTATCGTTCCCGTTTTCGTCCAGCCCATCTTCTCCGGGATTGATGTAAAGAGTGCCAGCTAAATCTTCATGAGTATAATCAACACCTGTATCAACTATTGCAACAATTACTGTATCACCGTCTATGCGCTCTGTTACTTCCCAACTGTCTATTATGCCAATAAGAGGTAACATATATTGTTCCAATAAAAGCGAATCATTAGGCAAAGATGTAATTCTGCGGATGTAAAGCGGTTCAGCATACTCGAACATCGCTAAATTTGAGATTTTTCGCGATGCTATCAGCGGATTCACATTTGAAGTATAATCAAGAATGAAAATACGTTCTAAACCTGTACTGGTAAAAGTTTCATTTTGTATGTTTGAATATAATATATTTCTATCTGTTATATATTCTTTAATAAGATTTTCATTTATAAAAGTTCTATACTTGAAATCTCCTAAAATTTCAGATAAATACTGATTAGTTAGTATATCAAGTGTACTCATTGAACCATTCTTCAGCTTGACAATAATTTTATCTGGATAATACTCAGTTTCTTGTGATTGCGAAAGTTGTTTGGCACAAAGGAACAATAATAGCAACAGAAGTAATCTTTTCATATTTTAATAAATTTTATTAAATTTAACAATAACTAAAACAAATTAATGAAATAAAAGTTACAAATAGGTTCAGATGATTTTACGAAGAAAAATTCTAATTTTTGTATCAGTCCTATTTTTTTATCTTGGCTGTAGTGACGATAAAGGTGTGAATACAGTTGATGAAGAACTGAATTTAAAGGTTGGGCAAATGCTAATGGTCGGGTTTAGAGGGCTTGAGATATACGAGGATTCTCCAATAACTAAGCAAATCCGCTCCGGAATAGTTGGTGGTGTTGCGCTATTTAGCCGTGATGTTGCCCTTGGAAACCCAATTCGTAACATTCAATCGCCTTGGCAAGTCAAAAGATTAAATGCTCAGTTGCAATCATACGCTAAAATTCCTTTGCTTATTGGAGTTGACCAAGAGGGTGGCTATGTTGCACGATTAAGCCCAATATTCGGATTTCATGAAACTGTTTCTCAAAAATTTATTGGAGAAGCAGATGACATATACACGACTTCATATTTCGGTGCTTTGATTGCGGATATGTTATCTGATGCAGGTTTTAATCAAAACCTTGCTCCAGTAGTTGATTTAAACATTAACCCTGAAAGTCCTGCTATAGGTGCTATTGAAAGAAGTTTTTCCGATAATCCTGACATTGTGGTTCGACATTCAAAAATCATGATTGAAAAGCATCGCGAAAGAAATATAATTACGACATTAAAACATTTTCCCGGTCACGGTAGTTCAGGGACTGATTCACATTTCGGATTTACCGATGTTACGGATACTTGGCAAGAAATCGAACTTGAACCATATTGGCAATTAATAAATAGTGGTCACGCTGACGTAGTTATGACTGCCCATGTGTTCAATTCAAAGCTCGACTCGCGTTATCCCGCAACACTTTCATCGAAGGTCATCAACGGAATATTGAGAGGCGAACTCGGATTCAAAGGTGTAGTCATTACCGACGACATGAATATGGGCGCCATTACTAATTATTATGGCTTAGAAACCGCGATAGAACTTAGTATTAATGCAGGTGTCGATATACTAGTTTTCGCAAACAACTTGATTTATGATGAAAACATTGCTATAAAAGCCCATTCAATTATAATTAATTTAGTCAAAAGAGGCAAGATAAGCTATACAAGAGTTAATCAATCCTATGAGAGAATCATGAGCTTAAAAAAAAGATTCTACAATGATTAATATTTTGTTATTTTCGCTTATATTTATTTTGCATTTACCAGAATTTTGCTTAATTTCGCTAATCACATTTCATAAGTTATTAAAAATATATTAAACTTAAGTTAAGAAACTGTAAAAATGTTTACTTCTAAAAAGAAAGGACATCGTAAAAAAAATGATGTAAAGCCTATCAGACTAAATCAGTGCGATATGGACATACTATACATATTGAAAGGCAAAATGCATGAGGTATTGACAATACATGAAAAATTGCCTCAATATAGCGACCAAGAGATAAGTTTGAATTTATCATGGCTTGAAAAGAACAATTTGGTAAAGAAAATTATCAACAAAGACCCTTTTGGTAGCAGCACTGTTTTATATTCACTAGACTCTGCCGCCAGGCAGTATGTTGGTAAATAAGTTAATTTGATTTTCAAATCACTTTAAATTTTACAATAAAACTTATTATCTTTCATCTTTAAAAAGATAATATTTTTATGTCTTTATCATTTGAAATTATGGGAACTACATCAGATTTACGTTCGGGCGCCTATATTAAATACAACGGCGAACTATGCCAAGTGCTTGAATCTCAACACAGGACTCCCGGCAACCTTCGAGCCTTTTACCAAGTTAAAATGCGTAATGTTAGAACGGGTAAATTAACTGAGAATCGCTTTCGTTCAGGTGAATCTATAGAATTTGTAAGGGTTGACAAGAAATCTTATCAATTTTTGTACAAAGATGGAGACACTTTAATTTTTATGGACCAGGAAACTTATGACCAAATCCCCATTCCACAAGAAACAGTTGGTGATGCAATTAGATTCTTGAAAGAGAATCAAGAAGTTTCAGTCAATTTCGAGGGACCAATTGTTTTGGGTATCGAAATGCCACCAAACGTTGCGTTGCAAGTTGTTCATACTGAACCTGGTGTGAAGGGTGATACAGCTACCAATACACTGAAACCAGCTACAGTTGAAACTGGGACACAAGTCAACGTACCACTCTTCATCAATGAAGGCGATATGATTAAAGTTGACACTGAAACAGGCAATTACGTAGAAAGAATAAAGTAATTAGGAGCGTTTTTCTGTTCAAGCGAGATTGATTTTACGATTTCGCTTTTTTTATTTCCTCAATATTTATTAATTTTATATAGTATGATTGTGCACGAACAATATAATGATATTACCAATCAATTGACAGCATTGCTCGAAGGAGAGAGAAATTTCATTGCAAATGCCTCGAACTTTACAGCTTTAATTTACAATACGCTCTCTGAATTGAATTGGGTTGGCTTTTATATGCTTGCGGGGGATGAACTTGTGCTTGGTCCTTTCCAGGGCAAAACTGCATGTATAAGGATTGAACTTGGGAAAGGTGTTTGTGGTACTTCAGCTCTTGAAAAAAGAGCTATAATCGTCGATAATGTCCATGAATTTCCAGGACATATAGCTTGTGATGCTTCTTCAAACTCAGAGATTGTCATTCCTATGATATTTGAAGGCACTTTATACGGAGTTTTGGATTTAGACAGTCCAAAGTTTGCACGCTTTTCACATACCGATTTGAAGCTCATTTCAGAGTTTTTGGAGATTTTATTATCTAATAGCGATATGAGCAAAATTTATAAATATTACAATTATGATTAAACTACTCATATCATGTGTTTGCATATTTTGGGTATATACTTTGCTGTATGCAGATATTATTGTTAATGAACTCATGCCGGTACCTGACGGTAAAGAACCCGAATGGCTGGAAATCTATAATACATCTTCGGAAACTTACAAACAAGAGTATCTGATAATTTGTGATATTGCCACATGTAGAACTTTGCATAATTTCATTTTGGAAGGCAGTTCATTTTGCATCATTGCAAAAGATACGACATTATTTAAAGAGCATAGAAATATTGCCCCCAACATTCGACTGTATCAATTTAACATCCCCACATTAAACAATACATTCGACTCCGTAAAAATTTACAACAAAGATACAGTCCTACTTGATGATTTATTCTATGATATGAAGTTCGGTAAAAAGGGCATATCATTAGAGCGTATATTTTATAACGAGAAAGCAAGAACACCAGACAATCTTAAACCTTCAATTGAGCTTACAGGTGCCACACCCGGCAAAGTTAACAGCCTTTTCCCGCGTGAGGACGATATCGCCATTACAACAGTTGAACAAAACAATGATGACTTCTCCATATCATTGATTCTCGAAAATCTTGGTCATAGAATCATTCCAGATTGTCTTGTTATTTTAAAATTTGACAAAAATTTCGATGACAATTTTGATAACAGCGAGATTTTTTTTGAAACTCATATAAGCACTAATGACAAACTGACAATATTAGAGATACCGAATAAAATCGCTCCCCATTTTAGTGCATATTCGGGGTACTATGAGATTCAAATCGAATTAATAGCAGAGGAAGATAATAATACGACCAATAATACTATGACCTTCAAAGCATATTTATCGGGGATTATTCCCAAAATCACTATCAATGAAATAATGTTTGAAACAAGTCAAGATGTAGCCGAGTATATTGAATTTTACAATCATGAGAGTGCTTTTATAAACCTACATGGCTTCAAATTGTATGACCGAGCAACGATAAATTCGCCTGATTATGTTTTATCAAATCTTAGAGTTAAGCCGACGGAATATTTCGTTATTGCATACGATAGCCTGATTTTCAATAATTTTGAATACT
Source organism: uncultured Hyphomicrobiales bacterium (assembly GCA_964637845.1). Classification (GTDB taxonomy): domain Bacteria; phylum Bacteroidota; class Ignavibacteria; order Kapaibacteriales; family UBA2268; genus PGYU01. The sequence continues at coordinate 5,859 of CAZWXI010000069.1, forward strand.
TGGATTCTTCCCATAATATTAATATTCCACTCAAAAAGTTGAACTTGAATAACTCCGATGACTTACTCATATTTGCAACTCCCGATAATGTTATCATAGATTCGCTCACATACTACAAAACATGGCATTTGAGGGATGACATCGTCACTCGAAACCGCAGTTTGGAAAAGATTCACATTGAAATGATATCATCATCTAAAGATTCTTGGACCACATGTCTAAATCCTCTTGGGGGAACACCTGGAATGCAGAATTCTACTTATGTTGAGCTAAAAAGCGAGACGATGCTGGACGCGTCACCCAATCCATTTTCGCCGTATTCAACTTCCGGAAACAATCATTGCCTTATATCGTATAATTTAACTTTTGATAAGGCTAAAATTACTGCAAAAGTCTATGACCTGAGTGCAAGTTGTGTAAGGACAATCATCTCCGAGCATTGGACATCTAACGAGGGCTTTTTCGCATGGGATGGTCGTGATGATGCCGGTTTTATTCTGCCTTTAGGTCCATACATCTTACACTTCGAAGCAATTTCAAGTCCTTCGGGAACATCATTCAAAGATAAATTGATGATTGTTATCGGCGAATGAGCTACTCCAGCAATTCTGATGCTAATTGTCTTATCAAATTTTGATATTTCTCCATATTATCTGCATCCAATATTCCATCGCGTTCTTTTATAAAGGCTAAACTCCCACGCCTGATTGCATATAGCCCTAACCTTACTTTAGCACCTTGTTCAATTCTTTCAATAGAACCCGTTACGAAATAATCCACACCGACCTGTTCCAAAATACTTAACTCATATTGCGAAGGTGCTGTATAATTTTCGACCCCATACAATCTGAATAACGCATAAACACTATCTCGACTTGTCATATCGTAAACTACATATTGCTTATGCTTATATATAGATTCGAAAATTGATTCAACCGCTGTAAAAGACGATACCACATGGTTTTTAAATAAATCCCAATCGCTTTGTGTTCCGTCCTGAGCGTAGAAAATCCCCCCAATAACCAAAGTTGATGCGGGATAAATTTCAAAACCTTTCGCCTTGTCAGCGAAAAGCAAAGAGTCATTGAGAGCGATTGCCAATGCTCTTAGGATTGAAGTCAGAAGTGCAGGGTCGTAGACTTTATCACCCGTTGCAGCATCAAAATGGCTCACCAATGCATATCCGAAACCTTCAGATTTTGATGTAGTATCGCTAGTATCAATTATGCTAAGGTCAGTTCTGATAATATTTTCAATAACATTTACTCGGGTAAAAAGTAATTTTTGTGCACCTAATTCTTTAGCTACATGCAATACTTGAGTACTTCGCCCTGATTCATACAATGAATTGACAACAGAATCACGTTGCCTGATGTTTATATATACAGAGTTATCAAGTAACCTAAATGCAAAATCAAGCGCCAAATCAATTTTAATTGGAGTGATATGTTTATGCCTCTCAGGTAATTCAAAATTAGCGGGCAAATAAGTCTCGGCTTTTAGACAAAAATGAATGAATCCAAAAACCAAGAGAGTAGCAATTACGGATTTTATCATTGAATATCCCTAAAATGAATGCTGGTCAATTTGTAATTTGGATTGGATTTAATTTGTCTGATTGATTCTAAAATTTTTGCCTGATATAATTCTGAAAATCCTTTTAATTCGGCAATCTTTCCTTCAATACAAGCTTTTTCGAGCAACTCAATATCTTCAATATTGAGATCATGGTATAACTGTTTGACTTTCTTGGCACCAATTCCCTCTACTTTGAGCAGTTCCAATAGAGTTAAAGGATACTCGCCAGTCAATTTATCGTAGAATTCCATTTTCCCTGTGTTAACATATTCGGTGATTTTCGAACCTATTGCTTTACCAATACCTTCGATTTCAGACAACTTATTCTCGTGGACTAATTCTACGATATTATGGCTAACAACTTTCAGCTTTTCCGCCGCATTTATATATGCATTGATTTTAAAGAAATTTTCTCCTTTAATCTCCAATAATTTTGCGATATTTTACAAAATTTGTATTATTTTGTCATTCATATAATTTCTAAAAATGAATTTAATAACTAAAACGAAAATAATTATAAATTGAGAAAAATCTAATATTAGTTAAATAAATGATTAAGATTGAAGACGTCGCTAAATGTATAGACCATACAATTCTGAAACCGGAATCGAGTTTTGATGATGTTAAAAAATTATGCGACGAAGTCAAGGATTATGGCTTTACGTCAGTATGTGTCTTACCATATTTCGTAAACTATGCAAAAAATCTGATGGTGAGGCGTGACAAGGTGTGTACAGTAGTTGGATTTCCGCATGGCTCATCTTTTCTTTTTACAAAAATAGATGAATGCATGCATGCCCTTAAACATGGTGCGGGCGAGATTGACATGGTCATAAATATACCCGCTTTCCTTGCCAAAGACTACAGAACCGTTGAAACAGAAATTGCCTCAATTGTTGAACTCACCCACACTTATTTTGCGAAGATAAAGGTTATCATAGAGACCTGCTTGCTTACTGAGCAACAAAAAATTGATGCCTGCACTATTGTGAGTTCTGCCGGTGCAGATTTTATAAAAACTTCAACGGGATTTTCGCACGCTGGCGCAACAATTCACGATGTAGAACTTTTACGGAAATATTGCCCCGACGAGGTAAAAGTTAAAGCTTCCGGTGGAATTAAAACAGCTTCATTCGCCATAGATTTGCTCAAAGCAGGTGCCGAGCGGATTGGCACCAGTTCGGGAGTCAGCATAATTAATGAGCTTAGGCAGAAAAAGTGATTTTTATTGCTACCGGGACAATGCAGACTGTCAACCGGTCACATTTTTTTATTATTTTTGAATAAATTTTAATCATTACGAAGGAACAAGATGAAAACTTTGATAGAACCCTTCAAGATAAAGACGGTTGAAGAGATTCCGATTACTGAAAGAGTTGAAAGGGAACAATTTTTAAAAGATGCCTTTTATAATCCTTTCTTTTTGCGTTCTGAGCATATTACAATAGATTTGCTGACTGATAGTGGAACTACGGCAATGAGTGCCAAGCAATGGGCCGGTCTTATGGATGGTGATGAAGCCTATGCCGGTAGCCGCAGTTATTATAAATTCGAAAGCATCGTTCGCGAAATAACAGGCTTCAAATATATAATACCAACACATCAGGGGAGAGCCGCTGAGAGAATTCTCTTTACGCTTCTAAAGGAAAAGGGCAAACTCATTCCAAATAATACACATTTCGACACAACTCGCGGCAATATTGAATACAACGGACTTGAAGCAATAGATATACCAAATGAATTAGGTGTCAGACCGGAAATCGAAGCACCATTCAAAGGTAATATGGACATAGATAAACTACGCCGTTTGATTGAGGAAAATGGTAAAGATAATATTCCCGTATGTATGCTTACAATTACCAATAATAGCGGTGGTGGTCAACCTGTCTCGATGCAAAACATACGCGATGTAAAGTCAATTTGTAGTGATTACGGCGTTCCACTTTATTTGGACTGCTGTAGATTTGCCGAAAACGCATATTTTATTAAGACTCGTGAGCCGGGCTATTCACATAAATCAATCAAAGAGATTTGTAACGAAATGTTTTCTTATGCCGACGGTGCTACAATGTCGGCTAAAAAAGACGGCTTATCGAATACGGGTGGATTTTTAGCGACAAATGACGAATCGTTAGCAGAGCAAGCCCGGTCGTTGTTGATTATTACAGAGGGCTTTATCACATATGGTGGTATGACTCGGCGAGATTTGGAAGCTCTTGCTCAAGGATTTGTCGAAGTTATGGATGAACACTATCTCGAGTATCGAATCGGGCAAATCAAGTATTTAGGTAATAAATTACTCGAAGCAGGGGTGCCGATTTTAGTTCCTACCGGTGGGCATGCTGTTTATTTAGATGCCAAACGATTTACTCCGCATATAGCTGCCGAGCATTTTCCCGCTCAATCAATTTTATGTGAATTGTATTTAGTGGGTGGCATCAGAGCTGTCGAAATCGGCTCTTTGATGTTTGGAAAGCGTGATTCAAACGGTAATAATCTCGCTCCGCCTATGGAACTTGTCCGTTTAGCGATTCCGCGTAGAGTTTATACGCAAGCTCACACTGACTATGTGGCCGAAGCTTGTGAAGAGGTATTTAAAGTACGCGAAAAGCTAAAAGGTTTCAGACTAACTTATGAAACAAAATATCTTCGCCATTTCACTGCAAGATTGCAATATTTAGATTGATTTCTAAAAAATAATCCGCGAGGATTCCTTGATTACACACATCCGCTGGCAAGTCCTCATCACCCTCTTGGGGATGATCCTGCTGGGCACATTGCTGGGTTATCTGGCCCTCACCTTTACCACGGTCATCGTCCCCGATGTGGGAGGTACCTACGTGGAGGGCCTGGCCGGCGCTCCCCGGCACGTCAACCCCATCCTCTGCCAATACAACGAGGTGGA
>CAZWXI010000069.1:10351-17456 GCA_964637845.1 uncultured Hyphomicrobiales bacterium
ATTTCTAAAAAATAATGCTTGTAATCTTTTCGAGATTACAAGGATTTATTGTTTAAATAGTATTATTTAAGTTTCAATCCCGCATCGATCAACAGATTGACCATATTTGCCGATGGTGCCTCGGCATAAAATCTTATTAGGGGTTCCGTCCCCGACGCACGAATAAGTAGCCAGCCACCATCAACAAAAAACTTGTACCCGTCGGTGTCTTGAGTGCGTAGGACTTTGAACCTGTCTAATTCTCGAGGTTTTTGCTTTGCTGCATTTAAAATTGCTGTTTTGACTTCTTCGGTGACGTAAACATCTCTGCGAGAAAATCTGTGGGGTCCGAATTCATTGTCTAATTCATCACACAGTTCTTTGAGTGACATTTTTCGTTTAGCCATAATTTCAAGCACCAACAAAGAATTGAATAAGCCGTCACGCTCAGGAATATGAACGATTGAACTCAGTCCGCCTGATTCCTCACCGCCGATAAGTATTTTCACTTCATTCATCAATTTTGCAATATGTTTGAACCCGACCGGAGTTTCGTATAATTTGATTTTATGCTTTTCGCAGAAAAGGTTTACCATATATGTTAATGAAACAGTTTTCGCAACTGCACCACGCTTCTTTTTGATTTCGTACAAATATTTGAGTAAAATCATATAAGTGCGGTGCGAATCTACGAAGTTTCCTTCATGGTCAACTAAGCCAAGTCTATCGGCATCGCCATCTGTAGCAATCCCAATATCGTACTTTCCCGTTACAACTTTGCTCATCAATGTACCGAGACATTCTGCTATTGGTTCGGGATGGTCAATTTCACCAAATGATGGATTGTAAGTATCGTGAATTTCATCGGCATTCGGAAGTAGGTGCTTAATCGTATTGATACCGGCACCATGCATAGGGTCATATAAAATTTTAAATTTTGCGGCATTAATGGCGTCCAAATCAATTTTTCTCTTAAGCATCCTCAAATAGGATTCAGAGGCAGAAAAAAGTCTTATCATTTTCAGTTTAACATATTCATCTAAAGTTCGGAACTTCATGACTGGGGGTTTGCCCCAGAGTTGTTTCAGTTCGCTTTCCAATTTAGCGATATCTTCGGGTTTTGCAGGACCGCCGAAATTAGCTTTGACTTTGTAGCCGTTATATAGAGGTGGATTATGACTTGCCGTTATTACAATTCCCAAATCCACATTTTTCTGCTTAGTATGATAAGATACCTGTGGTGTGGAAGCGAAATCATCCGACAAATAAACTGTGATGCCTTGCCATGCAAGCACACAAGCAGTTTCAATCGCAAATTGTTTTGATAAAAATCTTGTATCATAACCCACAACTGCCGAATAATTCTTTGCATCTGGATTGGACTTAATTATCAATCGTGCGGTTGCCAAAGCAACTTTCTGCAAATTTTCAAATGAAAAATCGCGTGCAATTAAACCACGCCAGCCATCAGTTCCGAATTTTATCATTTTTAATTCCGAATTTTGATTGTTCAACAAACTTATCTTAAAATGCTTTTTCCTGCATAAATTCCGGCACCGCCAAGCTCGTCTTCGATACGCAGCAATTGATTATACTTAGCGATTCTGTCGCTACGGCACGGGGCGCCGGTTTTTATTTGTCCCGAATTAACGGCCACGGCTAAATCTGCAATTGACGAGTCTTCGGTTTCACCCGAACGGTGTGATATAATAGTACCATAACCGTAACGTTGTGCTAAATGAATAGTGTCTATAGTTTCAGTCAAGGTACCGATTTGATTTAATTTAATTAAAATTGAATTTGCAACTCCTTCCGCGATTCCGCGTGACAAGAACGAAGGGTTTGTAACAAAAATATCATCACCAACTATTTGAACTTTATCGCCCAACGCTTCCGTCATGCTAAACCAACCCTCCCAATCGTTTTCGCCGAGACCATCTTCAATTGATACAATTGGATATTTGCTGCATAAATCTACATACCATTGCACCATTTCTTCCGATGTCAGAAGATTTTCCGATGACTTGAACATTTTATATTTACCGTTGTCCCACATCTCGCTTGCGGCAACGTCAAGTGCGAGAAGGACATCATCATTAGGTTTATACCCTGCTGCTTCAACAGCCGCCATAATCACTTCCAAAGCTTCTTCATTAGACTTGAGTGATGGAGCAAAACCGCCTTCGTCACCGACTGTTGTGCCATAAGATTTAGATTTAAGTACTGTACGCAAATGATGATAAATTTCTGTGCCCATTCTCAAAGCATCAGAAAAAGATTCTGCACCAACGGGCATAATCATGAACTCTTGGATATCCACGTTGTTGTCGGCGTGCTTACCGCCATTTAAAATATTCATCATCGGAACGGGTAAAAGTTCTGCTCTCATGCCACCGATGTATCTGTAAAGTGGCATTCCGTAGTATTCTGCACTTGCACGTGCTGTTGCAAGCGAGACAGCTAAGATTGCATTGGCTCCGAGCTTCGATTTATTTTCTGTACCGTCCAACTCGATTAGCATATCGTCAATTTGTCTTTGCTCGGTTGCATCCATGCCTTCAAGTGATTCAGCGATTGATTCGTTGATATTTTCAACGGCTTTTTCGACACCTTTACCGAGATATTTAGACGTATCTCCGTCACGTAATTCATGTGCTTCGTGTTCGCCTGTGCTCGCACCTGATGGCACAATGGCAACTCCGAACGAACCATCTTCAAGTATTACTTCACATTCGACCGTGGGATTGCCGCGAGAATCAAGTACTTGGCGGGCGTAAATTTCATGTATTAGGGAACTCATGTTTAAAAACTCCAAAAATTTTATTTTTTAAAATGGATTAGAAATACTTTCTAAGTTATTAAAAAATTACTAAATCTACAATGTTTTTTTCGGATTTACTGCATTTTCTTTTTGCGTGCATTCAAAATTTTTACTGCGGAAATTAAAGCCGAAATCAATGATGCAGGCGAGGCAATACCTTTGCCTGCTATACCGTATGCAGTGCCATGGTCGGGTGATGTCCGCACTACGGGTAACCCCGCCGTAAAGTTAACTCCCGCCCCTTTTGCCAATAATTTCAATGGTACAAGCCCTTGGTCATGGTACATTGCAATTATGCCGTGATAGTGCTTGTAATCTTCATGGGCAAAAAAGCCGTCTGCTGGAAAAGTCCCTTTGGCGTAAATACCAATTTCACGTGCCTTTTCGATTGCGACATTGATGATATTAAGCTCTTCATTCCCTATTTTACCGTTTTCGCCTGCATGCGGGTTTAATCCCAATACAGCTATTTTCGGATTATCAATACCGAAATCTATGGTTAATGATTTATTGAATTGCTCAATTAGTACAAGTAATTTGTCGGTTGTTAGTAATTCGTGTACGCGTCTCAACGGTTCATGTATCGTTGCAAGAGCTACTCTCAACTCATCTTTAAACAGTATCATTAATGGGTCGGAAACTTTGCATTTGTCGGCAAGCATCTCTGTCTGTCCGGGATATTTGAAGCCCGACAAGTAAGCAGATTCTTTACTAATCGGCAGCGTGACTAAAGCATCGAAGCGATTGTTCAACGTTTGTACAATTGCCTTATCTAAAGATTCCACCGATAAAAGTCCCGCATTCTTTGTTACTTTTCCGAATTCTACAGGCGAGTAATTATCGCATTCGAGAATTTTCATATAATGTTCCGAAACGATTAATCTCTCGTTGAGCATGTCAATATCGTAGCCTATTTTGTCGGCATATTCTTTGAGTGATTTTGAGTTTATTGCTAAATAGAATTCTGTATTCTTAAAAATTTGATTTGATGACATAAAGTCTGCTGATTTGAACAAAGTTTCGAGACCTATGCCGTTTACATCGCCACAAGTTACCACAATTTTCATGTTTTATTTCTTCTTTTATAATAATAAAATATCGGTATCCCAATTAAAACCATAAATAAACCCCAAACGGAGTTAATCATTTCGGTTTTGTCATTTATGTAACTACTAATATCATTAAAAAGAGTTAAAATGACAAAAATAAATGAAAAAATAACAAATATTAGAGGTAATATGGGATAAAATGGAACTTTATATGGTCTATGTGCATCAGGCATTTTTTTGCGTAGTACGAATACACCGTAAGCACCAATTCCATAAAATATCCAAGATACAAAAATCAACATATCCGTCAAATCATCAAATGAACCGCTAAAAACAAAAGCACACGACCAAATACACTGAAGAAGCAAAGCATTAGAGGGAGTTCTGAATTTGTCGTGCACCTGTCCAAGTCCCGAGAAGAAAACTTTCTTTCTCGCCATGGCAAAATAGACGCGGGCGCTGACCATAATTGTACCGTTAGCTGTTCCAAATGTCGAAACCATAACAAGAGTTGTCACTACGCCACCCGCAATCGGGCCTAACGCTTTTTGCGCGGCATCTGCCGCCACTAAACTAGATTGTGCCGCTTCTCCTATCGATAGAACATAAAAAACGGACAGGTTAATCAATAAATAAACAACAATTACAATGACGGTACCTATGGATAATGCAAGTGGTATGTTTCGTGAAGAATTTTTGACTTCTCCAGCTATATAAGTAACATTGTTCCATCCGTCATAAGCCCAAAAGGCCGCCGATAATGCCGCTACAACACCACCAACCATTCCCAAGCCTGCAAACGTAAAATCGGGTATATCCCTTGTCAAGTTATACAAAGAACCGTTTCCGAAAGCAAATCCAGCTATTATGAGCAGAAGTATAGCTAGTACCTTTGTAGTCGTAAAAAAATTTGCAATTCTGCCTCCGTGTTTTACACCGAAATAGTTAGCCATTGTGAGACTTATTATAACAATACTTGTAAGAGATTTTACCCCGATATTTTTCAAAGGGTATATTACTCCTATGAAGGGCATATACAAGCGGAATTCGTTTTCTAATTCTTCCGACAATCGTGGCAAGACAAAGAAATATTCACTGTATTCGGCAAACACATAAGCAATGGATGCTATCGAAGCCGTTTGAATTACTGACAACAAAGCCCAACCATAAAGATATGCGGTCAAATCGCCGTACATTTTTCGAAAAAACATGTATTGCCCCCCCGTTTCGGTTATCATACTTGCGATTTCCGCGTTTGTCAGTGCTCCTGCAAGTGTAATTAATCCAGCAATTATCCAAATCAACATTACCAATTCAGGTGAGCCAAGATACATTGCCATGACCGATGGTTTTTTAAATATGCCCGAACCAATTACTGCTCCGACTACTATTGCTACTGTGGTGTATAGACCTAATGCTTTAATTAAATCTTTGTTTTCGCTCATATCATAAAAATAATATTGAAATAGACTGTTCTGAACCATTCAAATATTAACAAAAACTTTATTTCGGCAAAATGATATTTTAGAATTACCTCTATCAGAGTCTTTGTCCAATGTAAGTATGACGACTCTATGCGTCATTGCAAAATCTATCAGTATTACAATAGTTGTCATTTGGCTTCTTCATAAAAGATTTAATGTTGTAGTCTTGTACAAACAAAAAAACAAAATGGAATGAATATATTGTCATGCAGCGAATTATCGAAAGCGTTCAAAGATAAGGTGCTCTTTGATTCAATCTCGTTTGGCATGAATGAAGGGGATAAAATTGCTGTTATCGGCAAAAACGGTACGGGAAAATCTACTTTGCTAAAAATCATTGCGGGGATAGACACTGCTGACAGCGGAACAGTTGTAATCAACAATAAGACGAATCTTATGTATCTCGACCAAAATTCCGAATTTGACTCCTATGACTCTGCTTTGGAATTCGTCATGAAAGGTAATCCGGAGGTATATCAGTTGCTTGAAACTCATCACAAATTAGTAAAATTACAGAATTTGGATGACAGTGGAAGTAAAAATTTAGCAATAGTGAACAACAGAATTGATAATTTGAATGTATGGAATTATGAGATTGAAGCCAAAAAATATCTCGGGATGCTCGGTATTGATGATTATTACTCACCTGTCAATGAGCTTTCGGGAGGGCAAAAAAAACGAATTGCGTTGGCTCGTGTATTGCTTTCTCGCCCTGATTTACTTTTGCTCGATGAACCCACAAATCACCTTGATGCCGATACAGTTCAATGGTTGCAGGATTATCTACAGAACCTTCCCGTATCTCTTATTTTCGTAACTCACGATAGGTATTTTCTCGATGCTGTATCGCAATCAATACTCGAAATTAAGGATAAAAAAGTCTTTACATACCACGGCAATTATGAAAAGTTTCTCGAGTTGAAAGAAAATTATGAAAGAGCCCAAAACGCAACTTTGGAGCATCAATTATCTCGGCTGCGAATCGAATTGGCATGGCTACAGAAAGGTGCTAAAGCTCGTCGAACTAAACAAAGGAGCCGCATTGATTGGATAGAAGAGTTGAGGAAAAGTTCGCTAAAGTCTAAGGATAGGAAAATTAAAATTGAACTTGGCAAAACATTCCTCGGGAATACAATTATCGAAGCTCATTACATAGCAAAGAGCATACAAGGTAAATTGCTTTTTAGGAATTTTTCTTACATGGCGAAACCCAAAGACAGAATTGGTATTATTGGACCTAACGGTTGTGGCAAATCAACTTTGTTGAATTTGCTTGCAGGTAAAATACACACCGATGACGGTTCTTTCGAAATTGGTTCGAGCGTCAAAATCGGTTATTTCAAACAGGAGATTGACGACCTCAAAGACGATATGACGGTAATATCATCTCTTAGGGAGATCGCCGATTTCATAGATGTCGGCTTCGGGCGAGATAAATACATCTCAGCGAAAGAATTACTCGAACGATTTTTATTCCCGTCGTATATACATAATTCTTATATTTCCACGCTGTCGGGCGGCGAAAAAAGAAGACTTGCTCTTCTCAGAATGCTTATGGCAAACCCTAATGTAGTTATGCTTGACGAGCCTACAAATGATTTTGACATTGAAACTATGAATGCAATAGAAAGCTATTTTGATGACTTTTATGGTATTTTGCTTATTGTGTCCCACGACCGTGCCTTTTTGGATAGGATGGTAGATTTCATTTGGGTATTTGATAACGGACAAATCAAGGAGTACCCGGGAAATTATTCTTATTATTTAGAGAA
>CAZWXI010000070.1:0-17194 GCA_964637845.1 uncultured Hyphomicrobiales bacterium
GAAATTATTATTATGTAATAAGAGGACTGAACAGGTTTGAAGTCAAGCCGGTATTGGTAATTAGATAGGGAGAAATTAATTATTTAGCCAAGTGTATGTATATTCTTATGGCTAAAAGCAATAAATGCGAAATTACTTGACAAAAGTTATTTAATAAATAAATTATTTGAATGAACGGCAATTAACAGTTATCATATATTTGATAGGAATTTATCGATAAAGGTCACCGTTAAATTTCAAATTGGTACTCATTAAAATACCTGTTTTATCTGCGTCTTATTAATTAAGTATAACAAATTTCAGAGAAATATCAAAATAAAAAACTATATTAATTACTTTTGATAAGACCAAATATTCACAATTCAACTTAGAACAAAAACTGGACTTGAGTAAGTATAAAGTCCATTTCTTTCGTGTGACCCCGGCAGGACTCGAACCTGCGGCCACTTGATTAAAAGTCAAGTGCTCTACCGCCTGAGCTACGAGGTCATCAATTTTCAAATAATACAAATTTCAAAAATAATGATTATTTTCGAAATAAAAAAATATCAGTAGATTTCAGATTTATAAAATACGAGCTTTTTGACTTGGTTAACTATTCCATCTGCGTCAATGCCCAACTCGTTCAGTAATTCTGCTTGCGTGGCGTGCTGAATGAATTTGTCAGGTATTCCCATGATATGCAAATGCTTATTTGTGATTTGATTGTTAACCATGAATTCAGCTACAGCCGAGCCGAAGCCGCCGATTACCTGTCCGTCCTCAATTGTGATTACATTGTCGAACTTTTCGAATGTGCTAAACAGCAATTCTTCATCTAAGGGTTTAACAAATCTCGGATTAATAATCTCGAGACTAATGCCCTCGTTTTGCAAAGTTTCAGCGGCTTTTAGAGCTTCATTGACCATTGTTCCCAATGCCAATATAGCTATGTCGTGTCCCGCCTGCACAACTTCGCCTTTGCCTAATGGTATTTCTTGCATGGGAAGAACGGGTTTGCCGAGACTTTCGCCACGCGGAAAACGAAATGCTACCGGTCCGCTTGTAAAGGCGAATACAGCGGAATAGAACATATCCCGTAATTCCTGCTCGTCTTTGGGTGCCATGAGAACTATATTCTGAACCGAACGCAGATAGCAAATATCTAATACGCCGTGATGTGTCGCACCGTCAGCACCGACAAGTCCGGCTCTGTCTATAGCAAATACCACATGCAGACCTTGAATGGCGCAATCATGTATCAAATGGTCGTAAGCTCTTTGCAAGAATGTAGAGTAAATCGCACATACGGGTATGAGCCCTTCACATGCAAGACCTGCGGCAAAAGTTACTGCATGACCTTCGGCAATTCCGACATCGAAATATCTGTCGGGGAATTCTTTTTCCATTTTTACAAGTCCTGTACCCTCGCCCATGGCAGCGGTAATTCCGACGACGTTTTTGTTCATTTTGCAAATTTCTGACATCGCATTTCCGAATACTGTACTGTATGAAGTCGCCGAAGTAGTCTTTTTTGCTAAGGATTTGCCCGTTAGTTTGTCAATAGTGCCAATAGCGTGCAAGTTCTGCGAATCTTGTTCCGCAGGAGCATACCCCTTGCCTTTTTGCGTGATGAGATGGAGAAATACCGGGCCCTTGATGTCTTTGATAAGTTGTAACATCTTTATAACTTTTTGGATGTTGTTCCCGTTAATAGGACCAAAATAGTTGAACCCGAGTGTCTCGAAAAGTACTCCCGGAGTGATTATGGCTTTTACGCCATCTTCAAGCCGCGAAGCATATTTTCTTAATCTATCACCCAATGTTTCCATTTTGCCCGCCATATCCCAAATACCCTTACGAATGATATTAACTGCGGAAGATGCAAAAAACTCATTAAAGTAATTCGAAAATGCTGATACGTTTGGTTCGATAGAAATATTATTATCGTTAAGAATGACAATCATGTCGCGTTTTTGTACACCGCAATTATTCATAGCTTCGTATGCCAAACCGCCTGTCATTGCTCCGTCACCAATGACTGCAATTACCTTGAAATCTTTGCCTTGCAAATCTCGTGCAGTCGCCATTCCTAACGCTGCCGAAATGCTTGTACTCGCATGTCCGGCTCCGAAAGCATCGTATTCGCTCTCGCTTCTTTTCAGGAAACCCGAAATTCCGCCTTTTCTACGTATTGTATGCAGTAAGTCACGTCGTCCGGTAATGATTTTATGCGGGTATCCCTGATGACCTGTATCGAAAATAATTTTGTCTTCCGGAGTATTGAAGACGTAATGAAGTGCGACTGTCAATTCCACTACTCCAAGCCCGGCTCCAAAATGTCCGCCGACACGAGTAATCGTATCTATCATAAAATTGCGTACTTCATCCGATACTTCACCAAGTACACTTAGCGGTAATTTTCGCAAGTCGTATGGTGTGTTTATGTCGTATAAATATTTGTAATTACTATGTTCAGTCATTGACACTTTTTGAAAATAAAATAATATGACGTAAAAGTATTCTCAATAATATAATACATCAAGAAATACTTTTACGCCAACTGATATTAATCTATATTAATTTTTCGGTGTTATAACGTAAACTTGTACTGTTCTGCTTAATTGTCTGCCGACAGTTTTGTTGTTATCATGCACAAGTACTGATTCGCCGACAGCGAAAGTTTCGTATTTAGCGTCGCGAGCGCGGGATTGCAAAATTTTTAATACACTTTCCGCACGTTTGCCTGCAAGTTCTTTGTTGTATTTTTCTTCACCAATTCTGTCCGTATAGCCATAAATTTGCACGGTTGAATTGAATTTTACACTTGGTACTATGTTGTTCATTATTACGCGTCTATCGGCTTCTGATACTTCGGGGCTATTGAAATCAAATACAACGAGCGAGTATTTTGAGATTGTTCTATCGGGGCGTTCTTCAGCTTTTTTGCGCGTAATTGAGAAGTATTCTACCGGAACTGAGCCGTTAATGGAGCGTCTTGTCCCTTTATTGTCCCATACGTGGTACGTATAATCAACGGGAATTTCCGAAGCGGCTAAATCATTAGGCATGATGCTCCACTGAATGTCTTCAACGCTGCCTTGACCACTTAATCTCTTAATTACTTTTCCTGCTTGCTTGACTTCAAGTTCCCATCCGTCAACCGGATTATTTGATTCGACCGAAGGCGAAAACTCAACGATTGCCGGTTCAGCGATACGCTGTCTGTCGCTTTGGATGATAATCGGGTCTAATAATGTCGAGTTTGTGTTTATCGGATAAATCTCTATGCGACGGTTTTCCTGAACGCCTTCGGGGTCACGCGATGATGACGGCTTTGACGGAAGTCCGGTAGTTTCTGTTGCAATTCTGTTTGCTTCAATACCATAATTTGTTACTAAATAATTCTTAGCGAAATCGGCTCGTCTTTGAGCTAAACCTGTACCTGCTTTTTCGTTTATATTGTCAATCGTTCCGACGATGCGTATTGCGGCGTTTCTGTCTTTTTGCATTCTCGAACCAACGATATCAAGCGTTGATGAGTTGATTTTGATAGCATCGGGTTCCAAAATTTCCAATGTAAAGCTACCTGCTTCGCGTTTTGCGGCAAGCGATTGGGTTCTCGGGTCGGGGACATCGCTGTTTTCGTTAAAGAATACATATGGCAAGAGAGGGAATAACTCAGTATATTGCGTTTCTTCCAGAGAAATTTTACGTAAATCAGATTTGTTACCTTGGCGGTCAATGCCTTTAACCGAATTCATTCTTACATTCAAAAATGCGTCGCTGTCATCTTGGACTACTTGGTCGTCTTGCTTGAACAATCCGAATGTCACTGCTAATCCCGCTCTAATTTGAGGGACTTCCCAAGTTTCAAAGGATATGTTATCGGAAACATTATTGAAGGGCAATCGGAAGGATACTTCCGGCGACAAAAATACATTGTTGCCGATTTCGAACATCCAACCTGCTCCGAGTACAAGAGCTACTCTTGTTGCCGCATCGGGAATATCTTCTTCGGGTAATAAGCTCGGAATCTGTGTATTGCCGTCATCAAAATCTACTTGCCGTGTCGCGGTTAAGGGCACGCCAATTTCTAAACCGCCCATCAGATAAAGTCCCGAACCGGTGAGTAGGTTATGGACCTGCAAACCCGGAGTGATTTCCAAATAATTTAATTTTGATTTCCACGTATTGAACGATGCTGAGTCAACAATGTCTCCTCCGACCATATTATATCCCAATCGTCCTGTTAGTATAAACATGTTCGTCAAAGGAACATTCAGAATTAATCCGAAATTACCGCCGAGACTTGTTTGATTGTCTTCGTAAATGATGAAATCACTGGGGTTATTGATATCTCGCAAAGCCATATCCGGCGTATGCATATTGAAATTCAAACCACCGTACAAGCCTATATTAAAAGGAATTTCACGCTCTTGAGATTGAACTGCATTCATTGCTCCGAGCAATACGATAAAGGCAAAAAGTGTAATTTTCTTCATAATTTATTCTCCTTGTGAATGTATGATGTAACATATTTTTGTCATTAACGTAGTAAATTTAAAAATGTTTCTCTGAAATTTAATATTTAATTTTACGTTGTATTTATTTTAGAAACAAAAGTAATGAATCGTATATTAATACTATTATTGCTGCTCATTGTTGTCAGTTTCGCAGAGTCCCGCGAGACAACTTTTTGGTTTTTTGGCGGAGTGTCGCTACCCGAAGAACAAACAAGTCGTCTGAATTCTGACGGTATTTTTTATTTGACGGATTCAGTTCGTACTCAGGGGCAATTGAACAAACCCGCCTCTAAAGCCGGTTACTCACTCGGCATCAAATTAGGCATGGAATTAGCTGAGCGCGTGGATTTCTACGGTGGATTTGCATTTACTAAATATCCCAAATCAAGATTAACGTTAATGAAAACCGCAATAAGCAGAGATACATTATCGGTTTTCAATGTTCAACATACGATTATTCCCGTTACCGCAGGATTGAAATATTATTTGGCGCATAGTTTTGCCGATTTTTACGCTGATGTTGCTTTATCATATAATTTCGTAACTTTTGCTGTTGACTACGAAAAATACAACCCCGATTTGCCGATTAGTGCTAATATATCGGAATCCCGACTTGGTTTTATTGCGGGGTTGGGGCTTGAATTCACCTTAGATGTGTTTGCTCCGTTTGTCGAAATCAATTATTCGAGATTTAATTTTATTAACAGAAGTTCTAACGAGCCCGAGAGAAATACGGTAAATATTTTGTTGGGTTTTAGGTTTTAGCCGAAAAATCTTCTATACCAAATCGAAAGCATCAGTAATAAGAATATTTCATTGTGAAGTTTGAATTTGCCTGTTTTGTGCAATTCAAATTGCTTTTTGATGAAATCCGCATTAAAAATACCCTCTTTCACAAAAAATGAGTCTAGTATCGTATTCTTTGCATAAGAATACCATTCATTACGGAGCCATTCTTTAACGGGTGCGGCGAATCCTTGTTTCTTTCTGTGAATAATCTCAGTAGGCAGAATATCTTTCAACGCATTTTTTAATAAAATTTTTGTGGATTTCTTATCGGGAACTTTTATTTTATCAGGTAAATTTATTAAATATTCGACTAATCTGTGGTCCAAAAAAGGTACACGTGCTTCGAGACTATGAGCCATTGTGATTTTGTCAACTCGCATCAGCAAAACTTCTGCCAGCCTATGAGTCAATTCTAGGTATGTCATCTTTTGTAAATAAGTTGAATTAGGATTCTCGCTGAATGCTTCGTCGTGCATCTGTTGAGCGAACTTTGCAGGAATTTTGCTTAAGTATTTAAAATTATCCGACAAGAGTTGGACGAGCAGAGTGGGTGAATATCTCGAAAAGCCGCTCCAGTAGAGTTCTTCACCGTAAGTGCCTCTACGAAAGTATTCCGAAACAGTATTCTGATTTAATGCGCCGAGTATTGGTTTGAGGAGAACATAGCTTGCTTGTCTGATAAATTTGGGTATTGCACCGTATAATTTCCAGTAGGAATTATAAAAATTCCATTCACGCAACATCCAGTCATACCCTATGAATTGCTCGTCGCTTCCTTCGCCGACTTGTATAACGGTTGTTTCTTGCTGTTTTGTGAGCTTGCTTAGGTAATACAAGGGCATACACACGGGGTCGCCGTTTGGTTCATCAGTATGCCAAGCTATAGTTTCCAGAACTTCGAGTGAATCGTTGCGGTCAATTAGTATTTCATTATGATTTGTCTTGAACAAATCGGCAATTTTATTTGCATACTCGAGTTCGTTGTAGTGCATGAGGTCTTTGAATCCAACCGTGAAAGTGTCCACGGGTCTGTCCATTAGTTCGCTCATCAGTGCTACGTTGGCACTTGAATCAATCCCTCCGCTCAGAAATACCCCGAAAGGTACATCGCTCATCATTCGTGCTTTAATAGATTGCCGAAGTAATGAGATTATGTTATCGTAAGTTTCATAAAGACTTTCAGCTTTATATTCATGCCGGGCCCTCAATGGAGACCAATAGCGGTAAATTTCGAGATTACATTTTGAATCTATTTTTAAATTATGTCCCGCAGGCAGTTTCCGAATGTTCTTAAATAGAGTGGCATTTGATGAACTCATCGAATAATTCAAGTAATTCGGTAGTTCTGTAAAATTAAGTTCTTTTTCAACACGAGGATGCTCGAGTATAGATTTAATTTCGGAGCCGAAAATAAACACACCATCACGATAATAGAAGTAAAAGGGTTTGATGCCTACCCTGTCCCGTGATGCCGTAATTGTGTTTAGTTTAGCGTCCCAAATTGCAAATGCCCACATTCCGACAAATTTTTCGATTACATTGATGCCCCACTCGGCAAATCCGTATAAAATTGTTTCAGTATCGGTGCCTGAATGATATTTATAGCCGAGAGCAATTAGTTCATCACGAATTTCGCGATGATTATAAATTTCGCCGTTGAAGACTATGGTATATCTGCCGTCGGGAGTGCTCATCGGTTGGTTGCCGGAAACACTCAAATCGATTATAGCAAGTCGCCTAAATGATAGTCCGCATTGATGATTTTCAGAGATGTATTGTCCTTCCGAGTCCGGTCCGCGATGAACAATTACGTCACTCATTCTTTTGAGCAACTTTTCATTGACGGTTGATTGCGAATTGGTATCAAAAACTCCGGCAATGCCGCACATGATTATTTTCCGGTTATTTGTGCATATTGCATTGCATCAAGCATTTCTTTGACCGCTCTTTCTAAGCCGATAAAAACTGCTCTTGAAATTATGGAATGCCCTATGCTCAGTTCGTTTATTGTACTGATTTTGGCAATTGCATGGACGTTGGTATAGTTCAATCCGTGACCTGCGGCAATTTTCAATCCGTGACCTGCGGCGTACTTTGCCGCTTTTTCGATTTTTTCGATTTCTTCTTTGTGATTTTTGTTTTTATCGGCATAAACACCCGTGTGTAATTCAACCATATCGGCTCGGCATTCGAGTGCGGCGTCAATTTGGTCGTTATCGGGCTCTATGAAAAAACTTACCTCGATTCCATTGTCGTGCATACCTTCGGTAAGAGCTTTGAATCTTGCAATTTCGCTTTTTAAATTTAAACCGCCTTCGGTTGTAAGCTCTTCACGCTTTTCGGGGACGATTGTCACAAGCTCGGGTTTTATCTCATGAGCTAATTTAATTATATCTGCATGAGCCGCCATTTCCAGATCGAATTTTGTCCGGACGACATCTTTAAGTAATCGTACATCTCTATCGTTAATATGTCTTCTGTCTTCCCTAAGATGGGCTACTATGCCATGACATCCGGAAATTTCCGCAATCATGGCGGCGGTTACGGGGTCTGGTTCGACTCCGCCGCGAGCATTACGTATTGTTGCCACATGGTCAATATTTATATTTAATGTCATCATAAATCTACCTCCGAATATTTGTTCAAAAATAAGCATTTTTAAAATAAAAGAGCCGATTCAGATTGAACCGGCTCTAAATAAGCTATTAATCATTTATTGTTTGATGATTTTTCTCGTTACGCTGTCGTTTTCAGTTTCCACACTCATTAAGTAGATGCCTGTTGTGAAGTTTTCTATATTGATTTCAGTTAAAATAGATTTTCCATTTAATTCAATCTCTTTTAGAAGTTTGCCGTTTAAATCCATCAATTTAACTTTTGCGTTAACTTCGTCGAATGCTTCCACGTTAAGATTAAATGAATTCGCAACGGGGTTGGGATATGAATACACAACTATATTGCCGTTTACGCCCACATCAGGATTATTGTCGGCATAATCTTTTGAAGGGGGCTTTGGATTGACATAAACAATTACTCTTTTTTCAACTGATGGACAACCTTCAGCATCCGTTGCTTGAGCATAATATCTTGTTAAACCTGTGGGGGGGATTATGTTTGTGGGGTCGTTGATTATACCATGGTCGTTAGACCAAAAAAACTGTATTGGCTGTACACCGGTAAGGTTGTATACCAAGGCATTTAGATTTAATGACATATTCTTCGGATGAGAATATAAACCGGGTATGTTGAATCCGGGTCCCGTACCTACATTAACATATACAGTTCCTTCGGTTGAGTGTCCGGTTTGATTATCTATAACACTCAAAATAAAACTCCGGCTGAAAGTAGGGTTCAACCAAATCGGATCTGCTGGATTTGCTAAGTCCAATAAATTTGATGGAGTCCACGTATAAGTATAGTTCCCTGAACCCCATTTTACAGTATTTGTACCATTATCAGTTCCCAATGCAACGGGAACACTTTTGCAAGTTTTCTTGTTTTCAAGATTTGTTTCCGGAGTTAAAATAACTCTGAAAATTGTAACGCTTCCGCTTACTTCATTAGTAAAAGCAATAAGGTCATGTCCGTTAGGCGAAACATCAGCCGGTATATGAACTAGCCCCTCAGGTCCCAAATCACCGATGGCGGCAATTTGTGCAGGTGTGGGATTGGATGGATGTGGAGCATTATAATCGCGTTTATTTTCCCAAGTTACGAATTTAGGATTGTATGGGTCGCTAATGTTATATACCATTATGCCGCCTTGGCGTTCCAATACTATAAAAGCATAATACTCGCCACGGATGTTGGCAATTTTTACGTCTTCGGGTTCGGGACCTTTGTTGTCACTTCTTGAATCAAATGTCTTATCGGCATTGCTGACGTTGAAGAACGATGGAACTGTTGCTGCAACTATTCTCTCGAATTCATCGCCGGAATCGAAAACGAGATTTAAGTTAGAATCCCAAATTGAGAATGAACGAGCACCGTAAACATATAATTCTTCGAATAATCCATCACCGTTGAAATCTCCTGTTGCTCTTGTAACGGTCAATCTTCCCAAGTTGGCATTTTGTTTTAGTGTCGCCGCATTTGGGAATGCGACAGGGTCTAAATTCAAGCTGCTTATTCGTGCTTCTTCGCTAAAGCCTGCATAATCTCTTGCATCACCTTCGTTAGCAGTAACTAAGTATAACTTGTTGTCAACCATATACGATGCTATTCCATCGGGTTGATACATACCTTTGACGGGCCAATTTGCGATGTTGATGATACTATCTCTGTCGCTTGCATCTATTCCGTTGCCGGGTTGCATATGATTTTTATAGCCTAAAGGTTTAACTGAAACAAAAGTAGCTGTTGGAATGTGTAAGACTGCCACTGCGTTATTTTCTTGAAGAACGACATACGCAAAAACATTATCCGGCGATATTGTCAGATATTCGGGTTCAAAATCTTGTGCGGCAGAGGCTCCTGGTCCAAAAATTCTGATGCCGATTGAACGCAAATACCCTTCAGAGCCGTTAAATTGCCGAAAATTCGCTGTTGTTACGGTTGCATTGTTCAGACCGTTTGTCAAATCTATAATTGATACACTACCCTCGGGGTCAATCGTATAAGGAGCATTTGGTTCACCCTCGTTGCAGACGAGAATTTTATTTCCATCATGAGTAAAAGTCAGCATGTCAGGCAATGCACCTACTTGAAATTGCTTCAAATAATTGCCGTCTAAATCGAAAACCACTACGGTGCCCGGGCTCGTCTTTGTCGGAGCTTCTACCGCTACTGCTACATAATTTCCATAAACACTAACGCTATTAGGCGAACCCCAGGCATTCAGCGGAATATCCATGAGCTTAGTGATATTGGATGGATTAGCAATATCGAGGACCATAATTGTTTGAGTTGCGTTATTTGTAACGTATAGTCTTTGTTTTGCAGGCGAATACGCAGGTATTTCGGCTGCACTTACAGCATATAAGCCTGTATGGTAAGTGCCCACAAACTGTAATTTCATAAAATCAGTCGCTGTCAACTTTGCTGTAAAAAAGCAAATAATTAAGGCTGTAAAGGCAACTCGTAAAATCTCCATAAAATCTCCCAAAATTTGTTAGTAATAACTAAAAATAAGCGAAGCATAAATACGAATTAGCTATGAAGATTTGATTATTATGGAGTTTAGTCTTTGTTAATAATTATATTTAATCATTTACTATTTCAAACTCTACGCGGCGGTTCTTACTGCGACCATTCTCGCTTGCATTGTCTGCAACGGGTTGCGTACTGCCGAAACCTCGGAGCGTGATTCTGTATGGTTCAATCCCTTGCAGGACAAGATAATCTCTTACGGCTCTTGCTCTGTTTTCCGACAGGAGTTTATTTGATTGGTCTGTACCAATGTTATCGGTATGACCTTTGAGCAATATTTTGATGTTTTTGTTATCGTTTAATATTTGTGTTAATCTGTTTAGTTCGGCAAACGATTCTTCCAGCAGGTCAAATTTACCGAATTCAAAAAAAATGTTGTTTATTCGGATGGTTTGCCCCTTTTCGATAGGGACGAGGTATAAATCCACGTTAAGCTCGACAAATTCGGCAGTTTCGCGTAAATCGAGATTTTCATTTACTGCTACAAAGCCATCTGCTACGGCATAATATCCATAGCGTTTACCCCCAGGAAGAATAATCTTATATTCTCCGCTTGCGGCATTTGATACGGCAGTACCTACTTCTATTGCGTCGGGTAATGTTTCGTACTTGATTTTTGCCGCGATTGCTTGATTCGTTTTAGCATTAATAACTTTCCCAGAAATCAGATAGACAGCTTCGGGGCTGACTTCTTCAGGCAGTTTGATTTTAAATATGTCTTCGGTACCGATTGAATTTTCGCTCGAAACGAAGTACGCATAGTTGCCATCAGCGGTTATTGTATAATAAGCATCCCACCCGTGTGTGTTGATGGCAGGGCCGAGATTAACGGGTTCGCTCCATTTGGTCCACGAGTCATCGAGTCTTTTCGAGAAAAACATGTCATTATCACCATAGCCCGGGAAGCCGCTTGTGGAAAAATACAAGGTCTTGCCGTCCGCCGCTAAGAAGGGTGAGACTTCCTCGGCTGCTGTGTTAATGGCATTACCCAAGTTAACCGGCTTAGTCCACGAACCGTCAATCAGTTGAAAACTTACATAAATATCCATATTGCCGAAAGTATCGTCGCGTTCTACGGCAAGCAGCAGCGTTTTACCGTCTGACGATATACTGAAGCTTCCGCTCGATGAACGGTTATAATAGTCCGCTATGCTTAATGATTCGGGGAATGACCAATTCTTCCCGTCGAAAGTACTTTTAGAAAAACCCGATATGTTGCGTCCGTCCGGCAGGTATATATGCCCGAGATACAGCACATTGCCATCGGGAGAAATACTGAACGCAAAATTTGTATTTTCGTTATTGATTGGTGGACCAATATTTTTTGCAAGCCCGAAATTGCCTTCTTCATCAGCTATCGAGTACCAAACGTCTTGCCTGCGTAACGGACCATAATTATCGGGATGACCTTCGCGAGTAAAAAATAGTTTTTTCCCGTCAGAACTTATTATCGGGGCTAATTCACGGAATTTGGAATTAACGCTTGGTCCTAAATTGATTTTTTGAACATATTCTAAGGTCATTTTTTCGGGTAAATTAATACTTACTTGCATCGGTATATCAGAATCCGAAATTCCAACGGCATCAATCTGATATTCTTCGAGATAATCGGATAAGTTAAGTTCGATTTTTAGTTCCTTGCTTCTGAAATTCGGTGGATTAAAGAATAATCTTGTCGGCTCATGGGTTGCAGGAATAGGTTTCGGAGAATTATTTTCGTAAATTTGATGTCCTCTGCCAAGCGAATCATAGATGTATATTTTGACAACGGCTCCGGGATTAAGATTTTCGTTAATCAAAATTTGCTTTATATAAATCGGCAGGTCAAAAGACAATCTAATCCATTCAAAATTGCCTGACGGAAAAGACGGCGACCAAGCCGCGGCGCTTTTACCGAAGTTTGGCATTACTGAGGGTTTGCCCAGGATTTGTTTAGCAGAATATGCTTTTGTGCCTGATGCGGATGAATAGTCAACTACTTGCTTTGCCCATTGTACATTTTGGGAAAATACCTCTGATATTGTCAAAGTATATATGATTATAGCCAATCGGAGCATATATATAGGACGTAATTCTTACCCAAGCTATTGGAGAACTGTTTACCACCACCATTCGCGTTTAGAAGTACGGCTCATTAGCTCTCGAATTGCTGTTTTTGGTTCTATATCATTGAACAAAATATTATAAACTTGCTCTGTAATTGGCATTTCGACGCCATGTCGCATACGAAGATGATAAGCTGATTCGGTAGTCTTAACACCTTCGGCAATCATTTTCATTTCTTCTACGATTTGCCGGAGCTTTTTTCCGCGTCCTATCATTTCACCGACAAACCTGTTCCTACTGTGCTTGGAATTACAAGTTACAATCAAATCTCCCAAACCCGACAACCCCGAAAACGTCAATGGTTTAGCTCCCATGGCTATACCAAGCCGGGATATTTCCGCCAAACCGCGAGTTATTAGTGCCGCCTTTGTGTTGTCTCCAAGTTGCAAACCGTCAATAATTCCCGCGGCAATTGCAATGACATTTTTAAGTGAGCCCCCGATTTCGCATCCTACTACATCATCGCTTGAATAGACTCTGAATGTGTCATTCGAAAAAATCTTTTGGACGGCATCTGCGAATATTACATTTTCGGAAGCAGTTACAACTGTTGTCGGCATCTTTCGTGATACTTCTTCGGCATGGCTCGGGCCGGTCAGCACGGCATATTGTTCAGATTTAATATCGGCACATTCTCGAAAAATTTCGGAAATTCGTTTTAGACTTCCCGTTTCAATACCTTTCGAGCCGTTGATAATATACTTTGATTTTATAGGTATCCGGTAATCCCGGATTGCAGAGCGTATAAATTGCGTTGGAATGGCATTAAGTATTACGTCATATCTGTCTAATTCCTTCGGATCTGTCGTACAGCGTAATGTATCGGGTAGTTGTACATTAGCAAGGTAGTCTTTATTCGTATGTTCCCGATTGATAGCATTGGAAGTTTCGGTTTCATGTGTCCATAGCAAGGCATCATAGCCATTTTGGTTAAGCACGATTCCGAGCGTGGTTCCCCATCCTCCCGCACCGATTATGCCAATTTTATCGAGCATGATTATTGGTTTGTGTTATCTTGTGATAATTCTTTTTCTTCGCTTTGTTTACATCGAATTAGTTGCAATTTGGAGAATTTATTTTCGCTGCCTTCGAGCAATCTTTTGATATTAGCGCGATGAGTATATAATACAAGCACCATTATGCCCAATGAAAAATATATCAGCAGGTTATACCCTTCGATATTTGCTCCGAATATATTGTAGCGAACAAGCATCGAAGATGGTATTGAAAATGCGGCTACGATTGAACCTAACGACACATATCCCGAGAATATAACAGCTAGTATAAATGCCGCAAGAGCTATCGATACATCAACGGGTATCAAACCAATAAGCATCCCAGCGGCTGTATTTACGCCCTTTCCGCCCTTGAAGCTCACGAAAACTGACCAAATATGCCCGCAAACAGCGGTAACACCCGCAAGCATCTTGATGATGGTGAGGTCTTCGAAAAATGTGACATTCGGTATCGAAATTCCCTTACCTAATACGCCAGCGATTATAGTAACTGCTATAAACCCTTTTGTTATATCGAAAATTTGAACGAATAAACCCCATTTCCATCCTAAAGTGCGGAAAGCATTTGTGGATCCCATATTTCCACTGCCTTTTTTTCGGATATCAAATCCGAAAAACTTTTTGCTTACGATAACGCCCGTGGGAATTGACCCGACGATGTAGCTTAAAATCAGGATCAATGTTATGGTCAGAAACTCACTCATACAAGAATCTCAAGTATTTATAATTAATTAACAAAATTAACTGAAAATTAAAATTTTATCGTAAGCAAAATTACTTAATTTTTTTCATATATAAAAGACGCATGAGCGAAATTAACAGTTTGAAAAATGATACATCGCTATTGATGCGGCAGATGCAACATTCAGCGAATCGATGTTACCTTTACCTTCGATTACGAATTCATCGTCGATGATAGCTTGAATATGCTCGCCGAATCCGTGGGCTTCGCTTCCGAATATTAAGCCGTATTTTTTGCCGGGCCTAAGCTCTTTTAAAGATTTTTTTGCATGTGCCGACGCACCAAAAATTTTATGTTTTGGGAAAGTCTCCTTTAAGTAATTTGCAAGTTCACTCTCGTATTTCAGGCGAACTTTGAAAATGGCACCCATTGTTGAGCGAACGGTTTTCGGATTGAATAAGTCGGCGCAATCTTTACCTAAGATAAGTTGCTTGAAGCCGAACCACTCCGCAGTTCGTATTATTGTACCTACGTTGCCTGGGTCGGAAATACCGTCTAAGGCTATAAACGGCTCATTGGATAGAATTTCTCTGTGCTTGATATTTACTACCGCAAGAATGTTTTGCGGTGTTTTTGTGTCGCAGACTTGGTCAAATTGATGCTTGGGTGCGGTGTAAACAGGAGTTCCGTTTTGGGCGAATTTCTCGATACAGTCTATAATGCCCGGTGCCGGTGAATCTTTTATCAATATCAACTCGGGGTGAAAATCACTTTCCAACAATTCATGAGCTAATTTCTCGCCTTCCACAAGAAATAAACCGTTCTCGTCTCTGAACTGTTTTTGGTGTAATGACTTAATTAGCTTTTTAAGTCTTTGCGAAATCGGCATTGCATAGTGCATCATTATTTTTTCTAAATTTGAATTTACGTTTTTACAAAAATCAAAAAAGTTAAATTATTAAAATTATTTGTAAAATCAAAAAATAATATAACTCTTTGTAATTAATTTATGCTGATTTCGGAATTATTGAAGAAAAAAAGACTTGGGTACAATTTATCGGCTGATGAAATCTCTTACTTTATCAAAGGACTGATAAATAATTACGTTTCGGATATACAAGCGGCATCATTTCTTACATCTTCCTGCATTCATGGTCTATCAAAAGAGGAAACTTCATCGCTGACTTTTGCTATGAGAGATTCTGGGCTAAAATTCGATTTCTCGGATGTAAAGATTCCTAAGATAGACAAACATTCCACGGGCGGCGTCGGAGATAAGATTTCGCTTCTTTTGGTACCGATTTGCATGTCCACAGGTATTGCTGTTCCAATGATTTCGGGCAGGGGACTTGGTCATACGGGAGGCACGGTTGATAAGTTGGAATCAATTGTTGGTTTCGATATGTTGCTTGATGACGTCCAATGTAAGAAGTTACTCAAAGTGAATAATGCTTTCATGATTTCACAAACACCGCAAATAGCTCCTGCTGACAGGATTTTGTATCATATTCGCGACGTTACGGGCACCGTAGAATCAATCGGACTGATTACCGCTTCTATAATGAGCAAAAAATTGACTGAAGATTTGGACGGACTTGTAATTGATATGAAGACCGGCAACGGTGCTTTCATGCAAAATCTCGATGGTGCCAAAGAGCTTGCCGAATCTATGCTCGAAGTTGCGTCATACATCGGTCTGAAAATGAGAATTCTATTTACATCTATGGAGCAACCTCTCGGTAGAACTGTTGGAAATTGGCTCGAAATTGATGAAACCATACAATCCCTTCAAGGTGATATCGCCGATGATATTCGCGAATTAACTCTGTCGTTGGCAAATGCTATGATGCAAATTGCAAAGCCCGATATTGATTACTACGAAATTGCTCGGTATAATAAAGAAATATTGGATTCGGGATTAGCATACAAAAATTTTGAAACTTTGATAAAATCGCAAGGCGGCGATTTAGAACTTTCCAAAAAAAAATATGCCAAGACCCCAAAATTTGAGCTTATTGCCGAAAAATCGGGGACAATAAGTCAAGTTGATACTTTAAACGTCGGTGTTGCCGGAATTATGCTGGGCGCTGGGAGACGAGATATAAACGATGCTTTGGATTATTCGGCAGGTATCGTTTTCAACAAAAAAATCGGCGACAAAGTCGAAAAAGGTGAAACTCTTGCAACAGTGTATGCCAACGATGTTTCAAAATTCGAAGATGCGGTAAATTTGCTGAGATATAGTATTATAATACAGGAGAGAGATGATATTTTGGTACCCAAGCTTATTATTGATGAATGGTATAATTAAATCAGGTAAATTATGAAAATAGCTCTTACAGGCGGAGCGGGTTTTATCGCTTCAAATATTGCCGACGAATATATAAAATTAGGTCATGAAGTCCATATTTTTGATAATCTTTCGACGGGAAGACGCGAAAACATCAATAAAGATGCTGTTTTTCATGAGACTGACATAAGAAGCGGCGAGTTAAAGCGCATTTTCGAACTCGAACAGTTCGATATAGTCAATCATCATGCCGCTCAAATGGATGTTCGTGTGTCTGTCGGTCATCCGGATTATGATGCAGGCGTCAACATTATCGGAAGTCTTAATGTTTACGAAGCCGCATCCAAGTCAGGAGTACGAAAAATAATTTTTGCATCAACAGGTGGAGCTATTTATGGTGAAGCAGAAATTCTACCCACTGACGAAAACTATCCTCCGATGCCTTGTTCGCCTTACGGGATATCGAAATTTGCCAGCGAGAAGTATTTGTATTATTATTCTAAAGTGAAGGGGCTTGACACGGCAGTCTTGCGATATTCAAATGTCTATGGTCCACGCCAAAATGCTATGGGTGATGCGGGTGTGATTGCGATTTTCATAGGCAGAATGCTGTCCGGTGAGCAATCTTATATATTTGGTGACGGCTTTAACACGCGTG
>CAZWXI010000071.1:0-16834 GCA_964637845.1 uncultured Hyphomicrobiales bacterium
GTGAAAGTTGAACTTACTTCTACTGAATTCAGAATTCTAAAACTATTATCTGAACGCAAAGGCTGGGTATATGCTCGTGACCAAATACTTGATTACCTCGGAGTTCAGGACAAAGGTGTACTCGATCGAACTGTTGATGTTCACATAAAAAATCTACGCGAAAAACTCGGTCCTGCTGGTAAATTTATTAAAAACATACGAGGCGTTGGATATAAGCTTGAGGTT
This sequence comes from uncultured Hyphomicrobiales bacterium, assembly GCA_964637845.1. GTDB lineage: Bacteria > Bacteroidota > Ignavibacteria > Kapaibacteriales > UBA2268 > PGYU01. Next base: position 226 of record CAZWXI010000071.1, read on the forward strand.
TGATGAAGTCTCTATCTACTAAGATTTTTATCGGTTTTATCCTGATAATTGTATTATTTACCTCTTTAATACTTTATTTCACCTTTAAAACTACACGTGAGCACTATATTAAATCTTTCGCAAAAGATTTAGAGAGGCTCAATTTTGTTCTAACCACAACGCACAAGCAATTCATTATGAACAATGAGATTGATGAACTACGTGCTTATGTCAATGAATTAGGCAATACCATAAATGTCCGGATTACGGTGATTGACTCAGTCGGGCTTGTTCTTGCTGATTCTGAATTCGATCCCACGATGATGGAAAATCACTTATCACGTCCTGAAATTCAAAAAGCTCTCAAAGGCAATAGGGAAGCGACACTTCGTTACTCAACAACCGTTCATAATGAAATGCTTTATATGGCTGTTCCGATTTACGACAATGGCTCTTTGCTCGGCATCTCACGTGTAAGCATGTTTCTTAGAGACATAGACGCTTTAACCGACAGGCTATCCGGTGATATTCTCAAAACTGCCACCGTAATAGCCTTGCTTACTTTGATTGTCATATTGATTTTCTATCGTAATTTAAGCCAACCGCTTGCCCTGCTTTCGCAAGCATCGAGAAAAGTTGCATTGGGCGATTTCGATATAAAAGTTTTCATCAAGGGTAGAGATGAGATAAAGGAACTTGCGGTCAATTTCAACCATATGACAGAGCGATTGAAAGCCCTATTTGAATTGGTGAATACTCAAAAAGAGGAATATCAGACTGTCATTTCCTCAATTAAAGAGGGATTAATCGTAACAAATGTCAATGGTACAGTTTTGCTTTCAAATAATGGCTTTCACGAAATTGCGGGTACAACTGATGTAATAAACAAGCATATATCAGATGTAATCACCGATGAGAAGTTCATTGATTTATTCAAAACAGTAATCAAAAAACGCAAACCACAGTCTATCGAAATACAATTTAACAACAATTATTTTATTTGTAGCGCCACTTTCATTAGTCTCAAAAACGAAGTCGTTTTCTTATTCCACGATATTACCGGTATTAAAAGATTAGAAATCATGAAAAAGGACTTTGTAGTAAATGTATCGCACGAACTAAGGACTCCGCTTACTGCTATCAAAGGTTTTATCGAAACATTGGATGAGGACGCTAACGAAAAACACAGACATTATATTGATATTATACGGCGCCATACCGATAGATTAATCAATATTGTCCAAGATTTGCTTACATTATCGGAAATCGAGGAAAGACAATCACCATTAATGCTTTCAAAAGTTGACATACGAATATTATTGGACAATTTAACAAAGATTTTCGAATACAAGCTAGCGGATAAGAATCTGAAATTAATTATTCACGTTGATGAAGCATTCCCTAAGATAAAAATTGACCCTTTCAAAATGGAGCAAGTTTTCGTCAATCTAATTGACAATGCGATAAAATATACTGATGAAGGGTTTATTAAAATAAGTGCCTTTCAGATGGATGATAAAGCTGTCATTGAAATAATGGACACCGGAGTCGGTATTCCAAAAGAGCATCATCCGCGAATTTTCGAGCGTTTCTATACCGTTGATAAGTCGCGTTCAAAAAAACACGGCGGTACCGGACTTGGTTTATCTATTGTAAAACATATTATTTTGCTTCATCAGGGAGAAATCGTCGTGGATACAAATCCTGACGGTGGGACGAAATTTATAATATCAATCCCGATAAAATTAAAAGCTAAATCCTTAGTTTGAACTGTTTTTTCCCCTCACATTTCTTTAATTTCACTAAATTCCTTATTTTCGTTTCAATAGAATGAACTATATTCATGAAACCGAATAACGCGGGAAATAACGTACAATTTGAGGATTATCAAACAATCCTAAGAGTTCTTGACGGTGATACGAGAGCATACACAGTACTTGTTGACAGGTATTCGCGAGTAGTCAGTGCGCTGATTCGTAAAATGATTCGCGATGAAGACGATATTGATGATTTGATTCAAGAGACCTTTATCAAAGCTTACAAAGCTCTACCTTCATTTAAAGAGGGTTTTCTCTTTTCATCGTGGATTTACAGGATTGCATCAAATACTTGCATTGATTTTATGAGGCGTAAGCGATTTAGTTTTATATCTATTGACCAGCCAATTTCAAAACAAGGCGAGGATGAACAATATATTGATTTAGCGGATGAATCCAACACGCCAGAGCTTGAATACATTCTCAACGAACGACGCAAAGCAGTCGATGAAGCTATTGATAAACTCCCTGAAAACTACAAAAAGATTATTAAGATGCGCCATGAAGATGAACTCGAGTATGTAGAAATTTCAAATATTTTGAATATGCCTCTGGGGACGGTGAAAGCTCACTTGTTCAGAGGGAGAAAACTCCTGCTCGAATATCTTAAGAAACAGAAAACTTTGTTCTCCGAACTTTAGTCTTTTCATGAACTGTTGTTCCATTTATTAACACCAATTCTGCAGTTTGATTGAATTTTGTATAGAATAGTTTTCGTATTGCATCTTCGAAAGTATTTAAATCATCCAATTCATCAACTTTAAAAAAAGCTATATCGGCTATAAAATCTTTCTCGAGCAAGCCGATTTTTTGTTCTGGATATAAAATTTTTGCCGCACTGCTGGTTGCGAAATAAAAAGCTTTTGCTTCACTAAATGATGAAGAATAGAGATTGTTAGTGATATTGTAAATATTTGAATTTTCAATGACTTCTTTTGCTTCATTTAACATAGACAATGAATATCCTGCCCCGACATCCGTGCCAATTGCAAGTCTGGTTCCGGTATCTGAATACTTTTTTATCGGCATTATTCCGCTGCTCAAATATCTATTTGAGCTTGGACAATGACAAACAATAGCTCCGGAATCTTTAATTAGCTTTATTTCATTATCCGACAAATAAATACAATGTGCATAAATTGATTTTTCGTGCATCATTCCAGTATTAAAATAAACCATTGCGTAATTTGGGTATTCGGGGTGCAATTTCTTGATTAGTTCGAGTTCAGATTTGTTCTCAGCTAGATGCGACTGTATAAATAAGTTGTTCTGCTTGGAAATATCAGCAGAATAGCGTAATAAACTTGATGAGCAACTTCCTGCGTATCTTGGAGTAACGATATATTGCAATTTACCCTGACCGCTCATGTGGTAAGATGCAATCAACCTATCCAAATCTGATTTAATCTCATCAAATTCACTAAAGTAACCGTAATCATTTGGCAAATCTATTAATGATTGCCCGATAAATGCGCGTATTCCTGTTTCTATGGCAGTTTTGAAGGCGATTTCAGTAGCATCAGCACTTATAGAGCAATACGTAACTATTGTCGTCGTGCCCATTGATATTGCTGACTCGAAGAATTGCTTAGATTTTTTATATGTGAAATCGTTCTTACCGAATTTTTTTTCAAGAGGGAAAATGTAATTTTTCAACCAATCAAGCAATTCGCCACGACCAACGCCAACTGCTGAGTACTGTGGCAAATGTGCATGCATGTCAATGAGTCCGGGTATGGCAATGCAGTCGCTAAAATCAGCAAACTCAGTTATAAATACATCTTGCTCACAACAAGGCTTGAGCGATGCAATCCTTCCAGTGGAAGATAACTCTATGATAACATCTTTGACAAAATCTGCTTCATTTTCAGATATAGGATTTAAAATATTTGTTCTGATAAATTTCATATTACTAACGGCACGAGTTTTGATAATTTAAATCAATAATTTGTGTTTGACGTTTAATATCATGGTATGGTTAAAATAGCAAAATATCTCAATTTGACAATAATTTTTGTGCTTTTAGTGATAATTTTATTGCTATTGAGTTCGTTCATTGACAGAGTTTTCATTACTCCGCCTGTATCTGCATCACTTCCCGAGGAATTACGCACAAATAAACAGGAAGTCATACAAGTCAATATATTGAATGCATCAGGTGAACCGGGATTGGCATCTAAAGCAAAAGAATTCTTAAGGGTGCGCGGTTTCGATGTTGTTGAAATCGGCAATAATAAAGATATACTCGAGAATAGTACCATTATAGACAGGCTCGGCGATATTGGTTCTGCTTATAAAGTAGCTTACGCACTAGGAATAAATGATTCACTGATAACTACCAAAATTGATTCCAGTATGTTTTTACGTTCAACAATAATAATCGGGAAAGATTTTGCCGCCTTGAAACCTTACAAATAAAATGAAATTCTTTTGAACTACGTCATATCACTATGTTTCATTAATTTTTACGGATATTTGTCAAAACTCGGTAAACCAAAAACTTCTAAGGGATTGGCATTGCTTTGTGCAAAGATTGCAGACAGCAAGCTGTCCCGCGACATCATAGTAATGAATCTTACCCAAATTGAAACGTCTCCAACCGATTTTTTCATGATTTGTACATGCGATAGTGACGTGCAAGTCGAAGCTATTGCAAACACGATTATGCGTACTGCTAAAGAATTGGGATTAGGGAAACCTGCCGTTGAAGGGCTCGAATCTAAACAATGGGTATTGATTGATTTTTTTGATGTTGTTTGTCATATAATGTTGCAAGCAACAAGAAACTATTACAAGCTTGAAAAGCTTTGGGGCGATGCCATGTTTATGCGATTAAACGATAACGGTGAGCTTAGAGCATTAAAAAAAGATGATTTATTGAGCGTTATTCGTGAAAAGGTTTTAGATTAAAAATGTTTAAGAATTATCTGAAAAAGCTGTTCCAAGACGCTCTAAACAAGATTGGACATACAACCGCAGGCGAAATCATAATTGATGTGCCTAAAAATCCCGAGCATGGCGATTTATCATGCAATGCGGCTATGCAATTCGCAAAACAGTTAGGTACTAATCCACGTGCTTTAGCCGAACAACTCATCGAAAATCTTTCAATCGACACTAACATCATCAAAGGAGTTACTATTGCTGGTCCGGGCTTTATCAATGTGAAATTCACTTCAAATTATGTTGCCAATTCATTAAAAACTATTGTAGATTCAGGCGAAAATTACGGATTACGTAAGTCAACAACCCCTTTAAAAGTCAACGTCGAATACGTCAGCGCCAATCCAACGGGTTTATTGCACTTAGGTCACGGTAGAAATGCTGTTATCGGTGATACCATTGCAAATTTATATGAATGGTTAGGTAATGAGGTAACAAGAGAATACTATTTCAATAATGCCGGCAACCAAATGAACAACCTCGGTAAATCGGTTTATGCACGTTATATGCAATTAACAGCTAATCCCGCTCATCCATTTCCCGAAGACGGCTACCACGGTGCTTATATAATTGATATTGCAAACCGACTCAAAGATGAACATGGAGCGGAATTAACATCAGGTACTGAACAAGATTACGAAATCTGCCGGAAAACAGCTGAAAAATGGTGCTTTGACAAAATACTCGATACTTTGAGAATACTCAAAGTCGAGCAAGGTATCTTTTTTAATGAAGATTCACTCTATACTGACGGTAAAATTGATGATGTAATCAACGAGTTCAAGTCAAGCGGATTAGCATACGAAAAAGATGGAGCTTTGTGGTTGAAACTTACCGAACTTGGCTTGGAAAATGACAGAGTCATAGTTAAATCAAGCGGTGAACCTACATATCGCTTACCTGATATAGCCTATCATCGAGAGAAGTTCTTAAGAGGATACGACCTTATCGTAGATGTATTCGGCGCCGACCATATTGCTACAATTCCTGATGTTATTGCAGGGGTGAAAGCCTTGGGTTTTGACTCGGATAAAATAAAAGTACTAATTCACCAATTTGTGACCTTGACTGAAAACGGCAAGCAAGTCAGAATGTCAAAGCGAACTGGTAAAAGTTATACATTAGATGAATTACTCGAGGAAGTTGGACCAGATGTTGTTAGATTCTTCTTCCTGATGAGGGGACTTTCTACACATTTGGAATTTGACCTCGCTCTTGCACGCGAGCATAGTGAGAAAAATCCCGTTTTTTATCTGCAATATGCTCATGCACGCATCTCATCAATAATTGACAAGATAATCGAACATACAGATGAACCAATTAATTATATATCGCTAAACCATGAGACTGAACAGAAACTTATTAAGCAATTAATTAGGTTCCCTGAAATAATCGAAATAGCCGCAAAAAAATTTGAGCCTCAAATTTTAGCAGAATATTTACGTGAAACCGCTCAAGCATTTCATGTGTTTTACCACGAGTGTAGAATTTTGAATACTCAACCGCATTTAATGAACGCCCGATTGCAGCTTGCAAAATCCACCAAAATTGTGATTAAGAACGGGTTGACGATTCTCGGAATTAATTCTCCCGATAGAATGTAATAATAAACATACAAGATAGAAAATCATGAAAAAACCTGTAATTGCGCAAAAGCATTCTTACAAATTAGAATTGGCACCCGGAAATTATTACTGGTGTGCTTGCGGAAGATCCGCAAGTCAACCTTTTTGCGATGGTTCTCACAAAGTTACTGAATTTAAACCAATCAAATTCGAGGTTGTCGAAACAAAAATATATTCAATTTGCGGATGCAAGCATTCGGCAAAAGGGCATATTTGCGACGGAACTCATAAAAGTCTTGAAATTTAAGATTTCCATTTTATATTGCAGCCGATGCTTGGTGTTTGTTCACTTATTTTAGCACTGCCTGATAATATGCTGTCAAGTGCCTTTCTAAGATCAGCTCCCGTAATGGTGTACTCATTTCCAGGTCGTGAACCGTCATATTGTCCGTGATAGCATAATTCGAGATTTTTATCGAAAACATATATATCGGGAGTACAAGCCGCATCATATGCTTTTGCAACTTCCTGAGTTTCATCAAACAAATAGGGGAACGTGTAGCCGTTTTTTTGTGCATTTAATATCATATTTTCAGGTGAATCGGCAGGATAATTTATAACATCGTTTGAATTAATACCGATAAATGAAACACCCTTGCTTTGATATTCAGACGCAGTCTTTGCCAAATGTTCGGCTATGTGAATTACAAAGGGGCAATGATTGCAGATAAACATAATTACGGTAGCTTCTTTGGACTTAAGTTCATCTAATGTTTGATATTCATTTGCAACGGGGTTGTATAATTTAAAGTATGGTGCTTTGAAGCCCATCGGTAAAGATTTAGATTCTGTTCTTGCCATAAAATTTCATGAAATTATTAGTAAATATTTTACGTCACTTGCTTTATTAGACGATACTATACAAATTATTGCATAAAGAGATGATAAACCAAACGACATTAATCGTTTTCATAGCGGTAATAACATTTTTTTTCATATTACTCGATACTTATTTTTTAGTAAAATGGAATAATCTTGTCAAAAAGCGTAATTGGAAAAAAGTCTATTTCCAAATTCCGCTTGCAATAGCTATAATCATGCTGCTTTTGTCGTTATATATTTCATATGAGAGATTTTTTACAGGAGAAAAAAATATTACTGCGAATGTTCTTTACATTGTCACAAGTTTCTGGTATTTACCAAAAATCCTTATTGTTCCAGTAATGCTGATATTTGATTCATTGAAACTGCTTATTAATTTCATTAAATACATATTCAAATCCAACAAAGCCGTCAAGATTCAGCCTATACCAATTCAAGGAAGGCGAAAATTTATCCAAAATGTGACATGGAGCTTTGCGGGATTACCATTCTTAGCCGCATATAAAGGTCTTGTCCATTCTGTATATGACATCAAGGTTACTCGCATAAATATACCTCTTATGAAGCTCCACGTCGAGCACGAAGGGCTGCGAATAGTACAAATTTCGGATATTCATTTTGGTTCGTTTTATTCTCGTAAACCTTTGATGGAAGCTCTATTCACCACCAATAACCTACAACCGGATTTAATTTTCATAACAGGCGACTTCGTTAATTTTAATCCTATCGAAATGGATTTTGGGTTCGATATCATCAATTCGTTAAAAGCTAGGTATGGCATATTTGCTTGTCTTGGTAACCATGACCATTATATGACTGATGAAGAACACGTAAAACTACTTACTTATTTCGATGGTTCGAATATTAAACTACTCAATAATGACAATGAAGTCTTAAATATCAAAGGAAAACCAATCAACATTGTCGGAGTGGACAATTACGGGAGCCGTCAGACATTTGGTGACTTCGACAAAGCGCTCGACGGTTTGAGTAGTATTAATACGACATTACTACTATGTCATGACCCGGCAAATTGGGACAGATTCATTAAAGGCAAGAAGGATGTTGATATTATGTTTGCAGGGCATACGCACGGTGGTCAGGTTGCATTTGATATTTACGGCAAATATGTTTCCCCCGTTGCCTTAGCTTACGAGCAATTTGCAGGACTTTATCATAAATCGGGACAATACCTATATGTGAATAGAGGTTTAGGCACTTCAGGTCCCCCGATAAGATTGGGCGTCAACCCGGAAATAACGATTTTCACTCTGAAATCACCCGAAGATTACGCTTGATATCCAGTGTAATTCAACACAGTGCTGACTAACATTTTTATGCCATTTTTAATAGCATTTTCGTCTGGAGTTAGTTTACTATTATGCAGAGGGGGGAGATAGGCTCTATCATGCGGTCGAACACCAAGCAACCAGAAAGTGCCCGGGACTTTTTGCAAATAATAAGCAAAATCTTCAGCCCAGAGCTTCGGTTCATATGTTCCAACATGATTTTCACCAATCGCACTAATTGCAATTTCTCTTGTGTATTGAGTAATTCTACTGTTGTTTATAAGCGCTGGGTAACCATCGACGATATTAATTTCAGCGGTACAACCGTATAATTGAGATATTTCATAGGTTGACTTATGAATTAGTTCAACCATTTCGGCTCTCCATAGTTGGCTGTAAGTTCTCAATGTACCCATTAGTTTGACATGTTCAGGAAAAATATTTGTGGTATTTCCGCCATTTATAGCTGTAATCGAGAGCACTCCGGGTTCAAGAGGGTTACGCTTTTTATTAATTAGTGTTTGAAAATATAGTATAAGCTGTGCCGCCGCTAAGATGGGGTCATCGCCAGAATGGGGCTGAGCGGCATGTGATCCCCTGCCATGAATAGTGATGTAAATCTCATTGGTCGAAGCTAATGCGGGGCCTTCACAAAATAATACTTTGCCAGTTTTAGCATCAGGATAAATATGCTGAGCGAAAATTGCTTCAACATTGGGATTTTCGAGGGCACCTTCATCAATCATCATTGTTGCACCACCGGGAAGCACCTCCTCGCCCGGTTGAAAAAACAATTTAACTTTCCCGTTCAAATTGTCTTCAATCTTCTTTAAAATTATTGCCGCACCAAGCAGCATGGACGTATGCATATCGTGACCGCAAGCATGCATGATACCATGGTTAACCGATGCAAATTCTAATTCCGTTTCCTCAAGTATTGGCAGTCCATCAATATCTGCGCGCAGTGCTATGCAAAAAGCTGATTTATTACCGACTGTTGCCAAAACACCTGTCTTGGCTATAGATTTATTTTCAATTCCATTTTCATTAAGGACTTTTCGTATAAATTCTTGAGTTTCGTACTCCTTGAAGGATAATTCAGGATGCTTGTGAATATGTCTTCTATAATTTATTATAGTGTCTAATAACTGATTATCCACTAAATTGTCTATATATATATTCATATTTACCTCTAAATATCAATACTAATAATTTCTAAAAATTCGGCTGAACCTGTTAGGGTTACATGGCTGGCTTTGTCATTGTTAAGCAAAAAATTTACTTCTAAAACAGAAGACGAAGGGGGAATAAGTTTGATTGGAGCGGACCATCCATGAATTACATTGCAATGTATCGCCGTAGAAATAGCTCCAGTGCCGCATGCTCCGGTTATACGCTCAATTCCTCTCTCAAATGTTTTTATCAATACATAATTTTTACTTAGAGAATATAAATTTACATTTACACCTTTCGGGAAATTATCGAAATCACTTCTTATGGATTTAGCTAATTCAATGAAACTTAAATCATCAAAAAAGTCAATATCTAAATTTGCGTCCATTACAACCAAATGGTCGCTTCCGACATCATAATAACCACAATCTATTAACCTCTTTCCTAATGCATATTTAATATGCGAATTTGTTTGTTTAGGGTCGGGCATATTTAATATTATCACGTCATTGGTGATGTTGGCAGAATAGCAAGAGTCCGACATGAAAAAATCAACTTCTTTTCCTTCGAAAAAATCGTTAAATTGAGCAAATCTGACAGCACATCTTCCGCCATTACCGCACATCATGCCTGAAGAACCATCATTATTGAAAAATGAAACACGAAAATCACATTCATCAGATTCATCAATGAACATTATTCCTTCAGTCTGAAACTCGTTTGTTTTCGTTTTACTCGCAATTTGAGGAACAAGTTTTCTCATATCATCTTGAGTAAAATTATATAATCTGTTATCAATAATATTGAACAGATTGCCTGCACCCGACATATTTTGGATACTTAGATTCATTTTTTAAAATTTATTCTTTCCAACACCTGAGAGTGAATAATACCATTTGTAGCCAATATAGTTTCTGAATCAATCCAAAACTTGTTGCCGTCATATTGCGAAATTGTTCCTCCCGCTTCCTTGACAAGCAAGAACCCTGCTGCCATATCCCAAGGGAAAAGTGAGGACTCCCAAAAGCCGTCGAATCTACCCGCAGCGACATAAGCCAAATCCAATGCCGCTGAACCTAACCTTCTTATTGGTATTCCACTTTGAACTATATTGACAAATGTATCAACGCAATTATGCGGATTTTCATTGACATTATATGGAAATCCCGTTACAAGTAATGAGCGAGAAATACTTTCAGTATTTGAAACCCTAATCGGAATACCGTTAAGACATGCACCTTGTCCTGTTTTAGCAACAAACAATTCATCAAGCATCGGATTATAAATCACCCCGCACAATATTTCTTGACCTTTGCGAACAGCTATGCTAATACTGAATATCGGAATTGCGTGAGCAAAGTTAACTGTTCCGTCCAATGGGTCAATTATCCATTGGAAATCAGCATCATCTTTGCCCGTACTTCCTGATTCTTCCGCTAAAAAATGATGCTCGGCAAAATACGATTTGATTGTATCCATAACAACTTTCTCAGCTTTGTAGTCGTATTCAGTTACTAAATTGTTGATTCCGCTCTTATTCGAAATTTTGAAAGTTGAGCCAAACCCTTCTCTCAAAATACTTCCGGCTTTTAATGCCGCTTCTGTGGCACACTTTGCAAGTAATTCGATTAATTCGATATTCATCTTTATTAAGATATGTTTGAAATTATTTGCTTATAGAGAAATAAAAACAATAGATATTTTAAATAAAAAAACCGAAACTAAGTTAGTTTCGGTTCTATAGAAAGCAAAAAGATTAAATTTTTTTAGCAACTGACTTTCCTTGTAAGAACAGCATCAAATAATCGCGACTACCCGCTTTGGAATCTGTACCGCTCATATTAAATCCTCCAAAAGGATGCACGTCAACCAATGCTCCTGTGCACTTACGGTTAAAATATAAGTTACCGACGTGGAACTCACGGGCGGCGTGCTCTAACTTTTCTTCATTCTTAGAATAAACAGCACCTGTCAATCCGTAAATTGTACCATTGGCAATTTCCAATGCGTGGTTAAAGTCATCAGCTTTTGTTACTGCTAACACGGGACCAAAAATTTCTTCTTGTGAAAGTCTCGCATCAGGTTGTATATCAATAAACACAGTAGGTTTGATATAGTAGCCGTCTAATTCCTCGACTTTGTAGCCTCCGGTTAAAAGCTTACCTTCTTCGTGTCCAATTTTAATGTATTCAAGCATTGATTTCTCGGCTTTACCATTAATAACAGGACCAACTCTATAATTTTCACGTGGGTCGCCAATTGCAAATGATTCTACCTCAACTTTCAATTTTTCAACGAACTCATCATAGATAGATGCATCAACTATAGCTCGTGAGCAAGCTGAACATTTTTGTCCTTGAAATCCGAAAGCAGATGCCGCGACGCCTTTAACTGCATCATCAACATCAGCTTCTGAGTCGACAATAATTGCATCTTTGCCTCCCATTTCAGCGACAACTCTCTTAATCCATAATTGCCCGGGGTTTGTTTTTGCGGCTCTCTCAACTATTCTAAGACCAACTTCCATAGACCCTGTAAATGATATAAATCTTGTCTTGGGATGGTCAACCAAATAGTCACCTGCTTCAGCACCTGAAGCTACGAAAAAGTTTAAAACACCATCAGGAAGACCAACTTGACGCATTATATCAGCAAACAGGTAAGCCATCATAGGTGTATCGGAAGATGGTTTCATGATTACTGCGTTGCCAGTAACAAATGCCGCTGACGAAATACCCGCCATAATTGCAAAGGGGAAATTCCAAGGTGGAATGCAAACCCCTACTCCCAAAGGAATATAGAAATACCTGTTTATCTCGCCCGGAAATGAAGTAAGTGGTTGGTCTTGTCCATAACGGAGTGCTTCACGTCCGTAAAATTCCATAAAATCTATAGCTTCGCAGGTGTCTGCATCTGCTTCGGCATAATTTTTTCCTGCTTCTGTTATCATCCAAGCATTGATTTCGAAACGTCTTTGCCTCATCAATTCAGCCGCTTTAAATAAATAGGAAGCTCTTTCCTCAGCAGGAGTATATTTCCACGTTTCGAACGTCTTTACAGCCGCTTGAATAGCTTCTTCGGCTTCTACTGCACCTGCTTTTTGGAATGTTCCTACAAGTTCACTTTTATTACCGGGATTGTAGGATAATGTTTTCTTGTCGGTGTAAACTTCTTTACCGCCGACTATGTTCGGATATTCTTTGCCAAGCTGTTGGCGTACGTATTCAATGGCTTCTTTTTGTTTGATTACGTTTTCTTCAATCGTAAAGTCGAAAGGCATCAAATTTTGAAATTCTGTCATGTGATTGCTCCAATTTGTTTTATGAAGATTGCATTAAACATACTTACAAAATTAATGAAAAATTTCTAATAAACAAGCATTTCGGTGAAGTTGTTTGAGCTTTTAAAGCAAATTTAATACTAATGATAAGCGGGAATTCCCGTAATGTGCTGTCCGAGAATCAGCGTATGAATATCGTGAGTACCTTCATAAGTTTTAACGGATTCTAAATTTTCTGCATGGCGCATGATTGGATATTCACCAAGTATGCCATTTGCACCATGAATTTCACGAGCGATTCGGGCGCAATTTAAAGCCATTTCTACATTATTACGTTTTGCAAATGAAACATGCTGTGGAGTTGCACGATTTTCTTCCATTAGTCTACCAAGTCGTATGTTAACTAATTGAGCTTTAGTGATTTCCGTAAACATGTAAACCAACTTTTCTTGAACTAATTGAAATGAGGCAATGGGTTTGCCGAACTGAATCCTCGATTTGGCATAATTCACCGATGACTCATAAACTGCTAAAGCCGCACCGACAGCACCCCAAGCAATTCCGTAACGTGCTTGAGTAAGGCATGACAATGGGCCCTTCAAACCTGATATATTAAGAATATTGCTTTCGGGAATTTCACAGTCCTCAAAAATGAGTTCCGAGGTTACCGAAGCTCTTAAAGAATGTTTACCTTTCATAATGGGTGCGCTAAAACCCTTTGTTCCTTTTTCAACGATAAAACCATGTACCTCGCCGTCAAGTTTAGCCCATACAACAGCTACATCTGCAATTGAGCCGTTTGTAATCCACATTTTTGCTCCGTTCAATAGATAGCCCGCGTCAGTTTTGATCGCAGTCGTAAGCATTCCAGAGGGATTGGAACCAAAGTCCGGTTCTGTCAGCCCAAAACAACCTATTAATTCTGCAAATACTAATTTGGGCAAGAACTTCTTTTTTTGTTCTTCGGACCCATAACGCCAAATAGGGTAAATCACTAACGAACTTTGTACCGATGCAAATGATCTCACAGCCGAGTCGCCTCTTTCAAGTTCTTGCATTGCCAATCCATACATAACATAACCCGCAGCTGAACCCCCATAATTTTCAGGTAGTTTTATGCCGAATATACCTAAATCAGCAAGTTTCTGAGTTAAATGTTCAGGGTATTTATCTTGTTGGTAATAATCTTCTATAATTGGTATGACTTCGCTGTTAACAAAATCCCTGATACTATCACGAAACATTATTTCATCTTCTTCTAGAAAATCCTCGGTATTAAAAAAGTCTATCATCGTTTTGGGAATTTATTTAACAATTCGTAAAGCTATTATAAAAATACAATAAAATCTTCAAAAAATCATCAAAACTATTGATATAATAAGAAAAAATGTTATTTTTGAATATCTCAAACAGGGATGGGCTCACAGAAGCCCTTTTTTAATATTTTACTAAATTTTTGTATACTACTATGCCTCGACGTAAACAAAAACACAAGATTGACAAGAAACTTATTATTGAAGCTTTTGCCGAGATGGCAAAACACAAGAGCATTGACCGAGATTTACTGCAAGGAATACTTGAAGAAACTCTTTCCATGATTATCCGGAAAAAATACGGTCAGGAAGCCAATTTCGACATTATTGTCAATATGGAAAAAGGCGACATCGAAATCTATTTGATGAAGGAAATAGTCGAAAAAGTAATAGACCCCGTTACTCAGATATCTTTAACCGAAGCCCAAACATACTCTAATTCTGATGAACAATATGAAATTGGCGACGACTACATCGAAGAAATTACCCTCGATAACATTTCCGATAGTTTTGGAAGACGTCTTGTTACGTTGGCATCGCAAAACCTTAACCAACGTATTCGCGAAGTCGAGAAAGACAACATTTATCGCGAGTATATAGATAAAGTTGGTGAAATTATCATCGGCGAGATTTATCAAGTCCGCAGACATGATATTTTAGTTGTTCATAACAAAATTGAGATGAGATTGCCGCGAGAAGAGCAAATTCCTAATGAACCATACAGGTACAAAAAAAATCAATCAATCAAAGCTCTTGTCAAGGAAGTAAAGCGTACCGGCATTGGCGGTCAACCCGAAATAATTTTGTCTAGAGCATCGGAAGACTTTCTTGCAAGATTATTTGAAATCGAAATACCTGAAATCTATGACGGTGTAATCCAGATTAAATCCATAGCCCGCGACCCCGGAGAACGTTCGAAAGTAGCGGTAGTATCGTTCGATGACAGAGTTGACCCAGTAGGAGCATGCGTCGGCATGAAGGGTATCAGAATTCACTCAATAGTAAGAGAACTAAATAACGAAAACATTGACTTAATCGAATATACTGATGATCTTAAACTTTTCATTATGCGTTCTTTATCACCCGCTAAAGTAGAAGATATTGATTTATCGCTTGAAACAAGAACGGCAAACGTAACTGTGAAAGATGACCAAGTTGCTCTTGCAGTAGGTAAAAACGGACAAAATGTACGACTTGCATCTAAATTAACAGGTTATAACATTTTATTAACCAAGCTCGGTGATGAAGATATTGAATTGAACGAATTTCTGCCTGATATTGGAGAGGAACTATACAAATTAGTAAACGGCTCCGGTATCGAAACAGCTCGCGAATTCCTTGAAGCAAACGTGGAATTCCTTCTTTCATTCGAGGGTATGACTAAAGAGAAACTAATCCAACTCAGACAAATCATGCTTGTCGAATTTGATGAAGTTGAGCAACCGGACTTGCTACAGGCTATAAACAATTATAAACCTAAAATTGAACTTTTATAAAGGAACCTCAACTTAAATATGGCTGGTGATAATAATATAAAACTTTTTAAGATTGCATCCGAAATTAATATCGGGCGTGATACTATTGTTGATTTTCTGAACGCAAAAGGGTTTGACATTGTCAACAAGCCGACAGCATCTCTTACTCCGGCAATGGTTGAGCTTGTTTACGACAAATTTAAACGTGAAAAAAAAGCTGCTGAAACCGTCAGAGAAAAAATTCAAAAGCATAAAGACATCAGAACTGAAAGCAAAAAAACCGTTGACGACAAGTATTGGGAAGAACGCCACAAAGACCCAAATACTCATTTACCCGTAGAACCGAAAGAGCAGATGGAAGTAATTCCTAAAACTATTGAAAAAGTTCTTGAATCTGAGCCCAAAATAGTTAAAGTCCCAGAAGCTGAACCGGTTAAACAAGAACCTATTGTAGAAAAACTTGCAACTGAAGTTGAGCCAAAAGACGCAATTACTGAAAAACCTAAAACAACAAAAAAATCTTCTGAACCCAAAACCGAAGACGTTCAACCAGTTTTATTTGAAGAATTGGTAAGGCAAGTTGAGCCGGTTGAAATTATAAGTGCTGAGCAAGAGCGGAGCGAAATTCCGGAAGTCAAAACTTCTGAACCGGAAGAACTGATAATCAAGCAAATTTCAGATAAAGTTGAAGAAATCGCTGATGGGACCCGAGCTATCAAACAAAAGGAACCGGAAGTTCAAATTGATGAAAATTTAACTTTTGAGTCGGAAATTTCCCGTGAAGAACCTACTATAACTGATGATACAACTTTACCATACGAAAATGAAGATGATGTTGCGTCCGGTCGCTCATTAAGAGGGCTAACCGTATTAGGTAAAATTGAAATTAAATC
>CAZWXI010000072.1:0-16342 GCA_964637845.1 uncultured Hyphomicrobiales bacterium
TGCTTTAACAGACAGATTGAAGTCAGTCATTTCCTCTATCATTCTTGCTGCGTTGTTTCCATGATTAGCCCAGTCAATAGCTCCACCCTCGACCATCAAGAAAAATCCTTTGTGATTATTATCCAAAACGTTCAGAGCCGCTTTTGTCATCTCTTCCAATGTTGGTACATCCTGATTAAAGGGAACTTCAAAAGCCTTATTATAATTTTCTGCTTTTCTATTATTTTGTAGCGTTTCGAATGATTTTGCAACACCGAATACGCGTTTTGGAGTTTTGCCCGTCATGAGTTTTTGAAAATCGTTTCTTGCCTCAATAAATGTCCATACATCGGGGTTGCCGTCACCATCAATATCCTGAACTTGGTTGTTGCCTGAAATTGATGGCTCGGAGAATTGCGATGACCCATTTTTTAAATCATTCCATGTGGATTTTCCACCGATAAATTTGTAATTGTGCTCTGATTCTGTTAGTTGATTACCACTATTGTCATAGTAAGGATGCCCGCATCCCATGACAACATCAACTCTGCTATCTAAAATCATTGAACGAGCCAGTTCAGAATAATTGTCCCTGTGAATATTATGAGCTACAAAAGCAGCAGGGGTAGCATGTGAAACGGATACAGATGTCACTACACCCGCTGAACGACCTAATAATTTTAAAAACTCCGATAAATTCTGTAGTGGTTTTCCGTCTAGATCAACACCTATACTACCATTGTAGGTTTTGACACCTGTTGCGAGTGCTGTTCCGCCGGCTCCTGAGTCAGTATAATTCTTCTTAGCATAATCAAAATCAGACCATGCAAGATAAGAATTATACCCTGTATCCCAATTCTGAGGTATATTGTCTTTAGCCGTTCTAGCGGGGTATGTGCTCATAAACAGCCTGACATCAAAATTACGGTAAGGTGATGTACCATTTTTACCTGTATTGAAATACTCAGTAGCATCTATACATGATTCTGACCACCCATCAGCAATCATGATTATTACATTTTTGGGGATTTGGTAGGTGTTACATATTAAGTAGTTAAATTGATAACTTATTGCAACTAAAAGAACTACTGTAAAACGAAAAAAGATATTCATAATATATTCCAACTGTTGTTTATTTCAATCAAATATACTAATTCAGTGTTAATATTTAATTAATATGTGAAAAATTTTAGCTAACGTAACTCAGCGTGGCGATAACAAGTAATCAAATGGTCGTTTACCATGCCCGAGGCTTGCATGAACGCGTAACAAATAGTTGTACCTACAAACTTAAATCCTATTTTTCTCAATTCTTTCGACATTTTATCTGAAATAGGCGTTGAAGCAGGTACCTCTTTGAGCGATTTATGATAATTAATAATTGGCTTCCCGTCTGTAAATTGCCAAATAAACTTGTCAAAGGTTCCAAATTTTGCTTGGATGTCAAGAAATAGATAAGCGTTAGTAACGGATGATTCAATTTTGAGGCGGTTTCTGATTATACCGGCATCACTCATCAGTTCGTTGATTTTGTTATTATTGTAATTTGAGATTATACTTGGTAAAAAATTATCAAATGCTTTACGAAAATTCTCTCTTTTCATTAAAATTGTCTTCCAACTGAGTCCAGCTTGGAAAGCATCAAGCAGCATAAATTCAAATAACTTATTGTCGTCATGCAGAGGCACACCCCATTCATTGTCATGATATTTTATTTCCAATTCAGAATTTATGCACCAGTCGCATCGATTAATCTGCATTAAATTTTCCTAAATAAATGAGATAATTAGTTTTGTCAACAATTTCATCAATATAAGATTGCGCATTGGTGAAGCCTGCTATCATAAATCTACCTTTGCCCTTTTTATCAAAAATTATGGCTACCGGCAAGCCGGTAATGCCTAAGGTCATAGGTATTACGTCTAATTCATCCCATGCTAAAGGCACATTAGGGAAATCTCGTTTAAAATAAGCATTCAATGCGGCTTTTTTGTCTTTATGACGCTCCCATATACTGACAAGGGCAATTTCTACTTCATCATTGTTAGAAAATACCGTATTAATTTCCTCAAGTGCAGGAATTGTAGCTTGACATGGGCCGCACCACGTAGCCCAAAATACAAGAATAAATATTTTGTCTTTTAAATCATCAAGACTTATTAATCTACCGTCATATGATGTAAGAAATAGTGAGCCGGGACGGTGAATATCAAGCAATTCGTTCCGATAGCGTTCATATCTCTTAACTCGAGCGATTTGAGCTAAAGAATCAAGTATAAATTGGCGATTTTCACCACGTACAACTCTCGCAAATTGAGTAATAAGAAAATCGGAAGTGCGTGAATTTTCAAATGCTTTAAAAATTAAACTTTTAGTAAGCAAGGAATCATCGGATTTTTCGGCAATACTAATTGTATTTTCATATAAATTAACAGTAGCGTCAATACCCAATAATTTAATCGCTTGCAGATAGTATTCGAGAGCGATTTCGGGTCTTAATTTTGCATTAATGTCACCACGAATCTCCAGTATGCTGCCTAATTTTTTAAAATTATTATTTTGCCACTCAATGTCTGTTAGATAAATAGGTTTATTATCAGTTGAATTAATTCGAGAATTGGCAATTTCAACTGCTAAATTCAGTAAGGAATCAAGAAAATAAAATCTCGCTTCACCTCTGAGCGCAGGCAGTAAATTATCTTTTGTAAAGACTTCCCAAGCTATTTTTGCGTAAATTTCGGGTGTTATAAATTTTCTGTCTGAAATAAACCTATATAGCTGTTCAGGATTATTTGTTTGCATAAATGAAGTAACAACAGCGGAATAAACGTTATCAACATCAGGTGAATCAGGGAACCTATCCAAGAATAAAGCGGATAGTATAATGAAATTATTGAAGTTATCCGCTTGAGAAAGTTTAGAAACGGCATCTTCTTCGGCAGTTTTACTTAATGGATTATTTTGTATAAATTGATTCATCAGCGATTCGGCTTCTTTATTTTTGTTGATGGCATTTAATAAACGATAAGCCGATTTAATTTCCCTTTCTGTAGCAAAATTCTTTATATCTTTCAACAACTGATTAGCTTGCTCTTTGAATCCATCCTGGGTAATTCTTTTCATATCAAAACGTAATGACAGAAGTCCTACCTTTGCTTGGAAATTATCGGGATATAGTTCAACCTCTCTTTCAAGCCTTCTCAAAGCAGAATCTAAATTGACCTGAGGAGTAATATTAGAAGGTGCTGAACCCATAAGTACAAGTGAGGAATATAAGTTAGCATCACGTTGGAAAATGCGGTCATTATTCAGAATAAATAATTCCCAATATTTACCATAATTTTTATCATATCTATTTCCATTTTGATATACATAAGCAATTGCATACACCCAATTTCCCGGTAGAGTAAAGTTGCCGGTGAAAAAATTTATATTACGCGATAGAGGTATATTAAAAGCTTGCGGATATGTTAAGCTTGGGCTAAATCCATAAATCATTGTATAAACTGTATCACTGCCCAAAAATAGATTATTTTTGTCGTCATATACTATAGAAACATTCTCACCAAAAATAGGAAGTTGCGGATTAAAAGATAGATATGATAGCGAATCATAGGTTATTAAAAACACTGATATTAAAACAAATACTATACAAAACTTTTTCATGATAATCAAAATCCTAAATATTTATATTTTTAGTTAAATACTCGAAAGCATTATCGGCATTATCAGCGAAAGCAAATAAATCAAGGTCATGTTTGCTAATCATTCCCATATCAAGCAGGTAATCGAAATTGACTAAGTTTCGCCAAAATTTTTCGTAAAATAGCAAAATAGGCAAAGGTTTTGTAACTTTCATGGTTTGCTTCAGCGTTAAAAGTTCCATAAGCTCATCTAATGTACCAAATCCACCCGGCATTGCAACGATTGCTTTGGCATAATAGACGAACCAAAACTTGCGCATGAAAAAATAATGAAACTCGAAATTTAGGTCCGGCGTTATGTAACTATTCGGATATTGCTCAAAAGGTAGCGAAATATTAAGACCGATTGTTGGCATACCGGCTCTATAAGCACCTCTATTAGCGGCTTCCATCATGCCGGGACCTCCGCCAGTACAAATTAGTATTTTCTTATTTTCAGGCAATGTTGATGTCCAGTTGGATAGCTTTTCGGCTAATATCACCGCTTCATTATAGCAACGGGTCATATCCAAAGTGTTCATCAATTTATCAATTTCGGCTTGAACGATTACTTTGTCATCCAACTTTGCATCAGCGAGTTTATCGTTTAAGTCTTTAATTTTGACGTCGAATTCTTCTAATGACAGAGTTCTTGCAGAGCCGTAGAAAACGATTGTACCTTTGACACCGTATTTACGAAAATACTGCTCGGGGTATTGATATTCGGCAATTAATCTGATGATTCTGCCATCTCTGCTATGGATGAAGTCTTTATTGTCGTAAGCTTTTTGTGCTTTTTCCACTTTGCCCTTGGCAACTTTTTCTGGTTCGCGAAATTCCATATTTTCTCCTAAATTATGCTAATGAAAAACCACCGTCTAAAATTATGTCTTGTCCAGTAATAAATAACGAACAAGTCGCAAAAAAATAAACAACTTCAAAAATATCTTTCACATTGCCGTATCTTTTCATAGGAATTTTCGAAACGCTGATTAATTCACTTGCATCATCCGGTTCGTCATTCATTTCAATTGTCCCGGGCGAAACCGAATTTACGGTGATTCCAGGCGCCAATTCGAAAGCTAAAGCTTTTGTTAATTGAAGTACACCTGCTTTAGATACGTTATAGGGGATTCTTTGTTTCCAAATTTTATATGCACCCAAGGAAGCTATATTAATTATCCTTGAATTTGACTCAGCTAAAGCCGCAAATGCTTTCGATGCGTAGAAAATTCCCGAAAGATTGGTATTGATAGTCTGTTGCCACAATTCATTTGAAGTTTCTTGCAATGAATGTGCATCAGGGTATATTGCTGAATTATTTATTAGAACATTTATGTAACCAAGCTCATTGAATAGAGCGTCAAAAGCTTCCGATACTTCGTTGGGACTAGAAATATCGGCTTTGACAGCAAAGCAATCAACAGCAAATCCCTTTATAGTCTCAACTGTTCTGAGTGCTGAATCTTTGCTTTTGTTATAAATGATTCCGACATTCCAACCCATTTTGCCGAATTCAACAGCTAACCCTCTGCCGATTCTTCTTCCTCCGCCCGTTATGATTACTGATTTTTTCATAGATTATTATTGAAAAATTTCATAAATTTAAATTTTTAAAAATAACATTCTTTTAAATGAAAAAGATACATATAATTTTAATATTAATATTTTTTTGCCCCTTCTTCAATACCAAGGCAGATAACTACAGGGTATATTTGAAGGACAAAGGACCCGAGCAATTTACAAAGGACAGTGAACTTTATCGAGCTACTTTGAATTCTTTACCATTGGCAACTCTTGAGCGACGCGGAAAAGTACTGCCTCAAGATGCACTGATTTCAATAGCCGATGTTCCTTTATATGAGCCATACCTCATAGCAATCGAATCTCTCGGAGCCCGCATAATGTACACACTTAAGTGGCAAAACTATTGTATAGTCTCCACTGATTCAGCAATTGCAATTGATATTGCTAAGTTAGAGTTTGTAAAAAAAGTCGAGCCTGCATCATCAAAATTTTTGCGAATGAAATTTGACGATGAACCTATGAACACGAAAAGTGATGAATTTGATATACTTGAACATATTAAAATTGACAAAATTGCAAGGGGCGGACTTGATTACGGATTTTCCTTCACTCAGATAAAACTTATCAATGCAGACAAATTGCATGAGCTCGGAATTTTTGGTGATAACGTAAGAATCGGATTTTTAGACAGCGGTTTCGATTATTCAAAAGCAGTTGCCTTTAAAGATATTCAAGTTGCTGCTGAGTGGGATTTCATCAACAATGACGATTATACGGACAATGAACCCGACGAGCATCCCAATCAATTTCATCACGGAACGCTTGTATTGTCTCTGGTTGGAGGTTTTGACAGCCCTAAGTTCATCGGTATGTCTCCAAATTCTCAATTTTATTTAGCTAAAACCGAGGATATCCGTACTGAAAGACAAATCGAAACAGACAACTTCGCAGCAGGAATTGAATGGTTGGAATCTCTTGGCGTTGATATAATCAATGCTTCGTTGGGATACAATGCTTTCGATTCGACAGATGCATCATATACATTTGACGACTTAGATGGTAGTTCGACTCTTCCTTCGTTATACGCAAACTTAGCGGCAGAATTAGGAGTAGTATTTGTAACTTCTGTAGGTAACGGCGGTCCGGATGATAAGACACTCAATTCTCCGGCTGATGCTGATAGTGTAATTGCAGTAGGCTCAGTCAAACCGAATGGAATAGAAGTTTCACGATTCAGTGCTAGAGGACCAAACTCAAAAAATAAACTCAAACCGGAAATCGCCACTATCGGCGATAACGTTTTTTGTGTCAATCCAACAAGCGCAACTGAATATATTACATCAAAAGGAACATCGCTTTCATCCCCTCTGATAGCAGGTGCAATTGGACTGATGATAAGCACATTTCCCGAAATCAAGCCTTATACAGCAAAAAAACTGATTATGGAATCAGGAAATCGCTTCCACGAACCTGACAATACTTTCGGGTATGGCATTCCCAACATTTATCAAGCGATGATGACTTATGATATTATTATTTCGCCTTATTCAACATTTCTATCTAATCGTTATCAACGAATCTTTTTTAAAGCAGTTACTGACGAACCGATTGAGTCAGTTCAGATATTTGCTGAAATCTCTGGCGATGGGCAGTATGAGCGTTTCGGAGTCAAAGTAACTGATATTGTAAATCAATACGTTTGTGACATCCCGATTGGAGCAGTAAAAACCGGCGTTATCAATTTTTTCATCGAGGTTAAATCCAAATCTCGGAAACGACGAGCCCCTTTTTCGCCAAACAGTTTTTATACTATACATCTTGGCGACACAGCATATGTTAGGAACTTTGAGCAGAGAGATGAACCGAAATTTGTTGAGACTTCATCCTCATTTGTTTATCCAAATATGGTTTATTCGGGAACGCATAACCTAAGAGCTAATATTTTTATAGCACGAGAGGGAAATTTGACAATAAGGTTACTTGATATGACAGGACAATTATATTCAGATAACAAAGTTCTAAATGTAATACCCGGCATACAGGAGTATTCTGTAAATGTTTCTGAGTTACAGAGTGGTTCGTATTTTTTGCTTGTTACTCATAGTGGCAAATCTGAGGTTATACCATTTATCATTGTGAAATAAAATTTATTGAATCTTTTTTTTTCTTGCGTAAATCGAAAAGAAGTATTACTTTTGTATCTCCCAAGTGGGACGGTATGACTATAACCAGAAGGGGCCCATAGCTCAGCTGGGAGAGCGCATGAATGGCATTCATGAGGTCAGGAGTTCGAGCCTCCTTGGGTCCACGGAATAGTACGGAGCTGTAGCTCAGTTTGGTTAGAGCGCCTGCCTGTCACGCAGGAGGCCGCGAGTTCGAGTCTCGTCAGCTCCGCACAAGAAAACCGCCTCTTGGGCGGTTTTTTTACTCTACCCATTCAAACATGCTTCTTTTCATACTTCATTAAATAATTTTACACACTTTACGTTACGTTAAATGCGTTATGTAAAGTACGTAACGTAAAATACGTAATAACAGGAGAATGAGATGAATCCTTTTATTTTAAGCGTTTATAAGTCACCCGAATACTTTTGTAATAGAGAAAAAGAGCTTGAAAATTTACTTTTAGCAATACAAAATAATCGCCATACAGCAATAATTTCGCGACGCAGAATGGGCAAAACCGGACTTTTAATGCACCTACGCTATAAGTTGCAAAGCATAAGAGGTATTGTTTTTCTATATTTCGATATTATGACCACTTCATCTCTAAATGAATTCGTAAACTTATTTGCTAACTCCATATTTGCATCAAGCGAATCAAAAGCCGCTACACTATTTCGTACTTTTTCGAAAGTATTAGCGGCATTCAAACCATCATTTTCAGTTAATTCAATAACTGGCGAGATTAAGCTCAACCTTGAATTGTCATCAGTACAGGATACGGAAAACTCATTATCTACGCTATTCAAACACATATCGGGAAGTAAAAAGCAGTTTGTTATCGTAATTGATGAATTTCAACAGATTGTAAATTATCCTGAAAAAAACGTCGAAGCCCTATTGCGTTCCCATATACAGCATCTCAACAATGCTACCTTCATTTTTTCAGGTAGTAGTAAAGAAATATTAAGAGCTATGTTTACAAATAAGAAAAGACCTTTTTACATAAGTAGTGAAATAATGTACTTGGATAGCATAAACAACAAGGATTACAGCAAATTTATAAAGTTTAAATTTAATTTAGTAAATAAAAAAATCGAAAATGATGTAATAGCTTATATCTTGAATTTGATGAATACTCATACTTACTACGTACAATTGCTTTGTAATCGGCTTTATTCAGACAATCTATCTGAAATTACAATTGACGATGTCAACAAAACATTCAAGCAATTATTGGATGAAAATAGGTTTTATTTTGAATCTCTAAAGAATCTCGTCACAGAATATCAATGGAAATTACTACAAGCTATTGCTAAGGATAAAGTAGTTAACGAGATAACATCTCAGGATTTCATCAGACGCCATAATCTCGGCTCATCAAGCTCAGTAAGCACAGCGGTAAAATCATTAGAAAAAAAAGAAATCATAGTTAAGGAAAAAGATGGTTACAAGATTGATGACCTCCTGTTCTCGGTTTGGTTGGCTTCGATTTGATATTTTAGAAAAGCAAATTAATTCCGTCTAAAAAATATCTACCCTTGATGGGATTCCCCCAACTCTTGATTTAACAATTGTCCGTAATGTTATTAGCTCGCAAAAGTGCTTCAACCCGATGGAAGGTATAGTGCAGTTGAGAGATAGCATGAATGGCATTATGAGTTCAGAAATCCGAACCTTTTTTGGTGAAGTAGTACGGAGTTGTGTATAGTTTCCTTAGATCACCTGTCTGTCGCGCAGGAGGCATTGAATTCAAGTATCGCCAGTTCCGCAACAAAACCGCCTTAAAGAGTATTCCCTAATTATACAACTCATTATAATTAAATTCCGAATAGTTTAGCAATTTCTTCATAGAACCAGTACATTTTTTCCATAGGGAAAAATGTTATTAATGCGATCCAGTCAGTGTTGGTGTTGTATTTGGTCAGCAATAATGCAACGTCAGTATAATTAAATTTTTCCATTTTAAGAGTCTCAGAAACAACTTTTTTAACAATATCAGAGCCACATTCTTTAATCGCATAATACCAAAATGCCATAGATGAAGAGTAACCCAAGGGCTGTGACTTATGAAATACAGAATAACTCATGCTTCCATATTGCCATTCACCGATATTGAAACCTTTAATACCTTCACTAGCTGCCTCATCCCAATATTTGCGAGAATGATTAATCATGTTTGCAATTGATTTTTTGTCAGGTATTAGCATTTCTTTGGTTTTATCATTCAAGGTCTTGTAATCTTCTAATTTGATAACTTCAGCTATACCGTCTGACATAAAACGGGGAATATTTTCTTGAACTTCGTAATGGCGTTGTAATGTCTGTTCTGTCCATTCGTGCAGGTTAGAAGCGGTAATTCGAGAAATCTTATCTTTTTTTACGGGAAAAGGAAAAACTTTGACTTTAGCTTCACCAACTTTGACTTCTGAAGGACTTAATATTATATTATCGCCTGACTCAATCAGAGCCATTCCAAATGGTATTGGTTCAAGTCTAGAAAATGTTTCATAAATTCTCTTTGTGTTTTTAATATTTCGGTTAATTCGTTATTCCAATCCTTAGATAACACTGGGTCGAGCCAATATGCATCAGGCAAAAGCTCGACCCTCTTTAAAGTATTCAAATCAACTGATTTCATTTTAATGCCAAGTTCAATAGCTCCAGTAAAGTTAGAACTGATGTGAACGTTCGGATTATTTTCAACAATAAGTTTAGGATTCTTTCTTAGCATCTCTTTTGATAGTGCCAGTAAAATCATTCCCTCAGAACTTGTCCACCCCACTCTTATATTTCCTATATCGTCGAAACTAATCAATACAGGGCTATTACTGTAGGGCGTACCGTCAGGCAGTGATAATTTAAATGCAAATTCGACAGCATCGAAATCTTCAATTTTCTCACCGACACCTGCCTTAATTATCCCTTCATACATCTTGCTTAGGGGCATTATCGTACTATTTACCGTATCACCTTCAAAATCCTGCTTTTTAAGTTCAATTTTGGGTTTTAAAATTGAACAGGACGTGACCAATAATGCAGCAAACACAGCGATAAAACAAAATACAGTTTTCATAATTATACCTTTATTATCTTTGATAGTTTAAAAATTGTCTATTTGGTCCATTCAATTTTGAGTGCAACTGTAATTTCATGTGTATGTGGGTTCCACTTTATATCTAATCTAATTTTTATACCTTGTGGGGGGTACCTCCACCTGTCGGGTCTAATCCAGTTACATCAAATTCATCATCGAATTGGACAAAAATATACTTCTTGTTGGCTCTTTCATAATTAGCTAATTTATTCTTCTTAACTCTTCTAATCCAATTTCTGAGATACTCGTCATCCTGCTTTATCATTCCCAATGTAAGAGCCAAGTAGAGCGCCTCTTGTTCGGCATCTTGAGAATAATAAGACTTTTTCATACAAACGTTGAGTTTTATTAGTACAGTTTTTCAGCCATACGCTATAGTCAACATTTTATTGTGCATATAATATGTTTATAAAATTTTATCAAACAACTTGGTTTTATATAATTCAACAGTATAAGAGGTGTTTTCATGGGATTTATACGCACTAACTTAATTTGACTGCAGATAAGTCAGTGCAGTGTTATGGGAATTGTATCCCAATACTTTCTACAATGCTAAAGAAACAAATTAATTCCAACTAAGAAATGCCTTCCTTTGATTGGATTCCCCCAACTCCTGAGTTGATAATTGTCCGTAATGTTATTAATCCGCAAAAATGCTTCGTTATTCTTGAATACGAGTAAACTTGCCCGTAAATTAACTTCAGTGGAACTGTAGATTTCGAATAATTCTTTATTTAAAGCATCGAAATCTTTAATATCTCCACGATACTTCACTTCGAAGATGAGAATAGTACCAAACTTAAATTTATAAGCCAAACTAAAAAATATCTGCGATTTAGGGCTTCGGAACATGGCAACTCGAACATCATTGTTCAGTTTATGGTCTCCACGTGCGGCTATACAAAAATTGTAAAATTGAGTACTGAAATCAATACCTATACCATGAACAGAGTATTTATCTGCTCGTATCACATTTTCATCATTTCCTGTGTAATGAGGTATGAAAATATCTTTAAATTCACTAACTTGATAGTTAAATGTAATTCTGCTTCTAAGGAAGTTCCATGATAAGGTTGAATTGAACGATTTACCTGATTCCGTACCATAAAAAGTTTTCGTACCAGCTTCGGCAAAATCATCATTGAGCAAGCCTAATGGCGGCACTTGCTCGCCAATAAAAATTCTGTTTTCCCATCTAATACCGCAAAATAAATTCAGCCCAAGTGAAAAAGCAATATTGAACGAAGATAAATCAGAATATATAGTTGAACCCGATGAAGATATTGGATGATAAATAGCGTGTTCCACATATGCAGAAGCATCAAGAAGTGAATTGATGCTTTTTGATAGTGCAAATTTGGTACTCAGATGTTCGCTTGTAAAACGGTTGTATGTTGCCAAACTTGGGCTAAATTTCGTTAGAGAAGCGATGTCTCGGCGGTAAGTGATATGAAATTTTGATGATAATAACTCAATTAATTTCACATCTGATACCAAATTTGCTCCAATTGTATATTCATCTTCAACAATTTCATTAAACAAATCGCGCACAATAAATTCCGATGTGATGTCGATTTTCCTGTTAGAGGCTTTATAATAAACATTACCGTTAAATTCAATCGTTGGATTAAGTCTTGATTCGAATTCAAGATTGATAAGCGCCAATCCTCCATAAGTTTCATTGAGTCGTAATGTATCATAAAAAATATTAGAATTAATTTGCCGATTAAGACCTGACCAAAATAATGAAAGCATAAGCAGAGAATTATCATCTCTGATACCGATTTTACCGAAGATTGATTCATGACGAGATTTACTGTTCTGTCTTAAGATATTCACGGTATCGGGCTTGTCTGCCGAAATCGAATGGCCGTTTGTGATGAAAAAATTTCCGGAAAGGTTCCAAAATATATTTCGGCTGCCGCTGTTATATTGAAAATGAGATGAACCACTTGCATTTCCACCTTGAACATTCAATCGACTTGCGTTTGTATTCTGACGTACTGTCCTCATAGAAATAGAGCCAATCAATGATGAAGGTAATTCGTAATTTGATGTATTTAATGAGTTTACACTAATCTCGTGAGAAATATTATAAGGTAATCTGAAAAAGTCGAAATCTCCGTGCATAATGCTGTTAAGAGGAATTCCGTCAAAAACTACATTTGTGAAACGGCTTGGTGCCCAGATCAGAGAAACAACGTTTTTATCGAATTTATCGGGAATGTTATAACAAAATGGAAAGTTTGAAAGAACTTCATCGAAGAAAAAAGTGTCATAAAGTAATCCGTATAGACTGTCAATTTTAATTAAATTACCATTTGATGTTTCATGTACCAAATTATTATCATCAGCAAAAGCAAACGATAGATGAAATAATGCTAAAAACAAAATTAAATAATACCTATCAAACATCTTGACTTTCTCTCATCATTATAAAAGCTCCCATTCTGCCAGAATTTTCCTTATCTCGTCTAAATGAATGAAATTTATCATTGCTAATAGTACAAATATCCGAAATTTCTACATTACTTTGTAAAATTCTTTTAGAAATTAATTGATTGAATAGCTCGTGCTTCAAATTCAGTAAATACTTTGATTCGGAGATTTGTTTGACGCTCATAGGAAAAAGCTTTGCAACTTCATCGCCGACTTCATATTTTTCGCTGCCCGCACATGGACTTACATAACAAATTATATTTTCAGCACTTGCACCAAATTTTTCAATCATCATATCAACGGTTTTGCCAACAATATCTTTGCTTGTACTCCTCCATCCGGAATGAACTGCGGCAATGATTTCCACCACAGGTTCATACATCAATACTGCGGCACAATCCGCAATCGAAACTACTAGAGCAAGTCCTTTGTGTTGTGTAATCATAGCATCTGATTCGGTAACTTCACTTTGTAAATCTATAATCCTGATTTCATTGCCATGAACTTGTTTTTGGAACTTGAGTTTTTCGAGTGGAATAGTTAAATGCTTTGCCAAAAGACTTCTGTGCTCAATAATTATAGGTGGTGCTATATGCTTGCCGGAAATCGAAAATCCGCACTTGCCAAACTGTCGTTGATTACGAAGCGTGAGACCCGAAAAAATATTACATGGGAAAATTTTGGGATATATTAAATCAATTTCGTTCATGATATTTCAAGCGTTTAACAAAATCATCACCATTGTTGCAAATCAAATTAAGTTGTTGTTCAATAGATTCATTTATTTCAATTTCCTTAATAGCTTTTGTTTTTTTGATAAAATCAGCAATATTTATACCGCAATTTCCTGTATAAGCAAGAAAAATGTCACCCGGATAATCAGCTAAATACTCGTTCAAATAGTTGTCATTACGAGGGAAAATTGATGGTTTCCTATCAAGAACATAGATGAACCGCTTGTTATGAATATCGTTGACATATACAACAAAATCTTTCCTTATGACTATATTCTCGTTAAACATTTGACGCTCGGGGAAATAATGATATGTCAAAATGAAAAAAATAGTTGCAAATCCGAATCTTGCGACTAATTTTCTGACATTGTTTGATAATAAAATATAAATCATTAAGACTGATAGTAACACAGATATTATCGCAGCGTTTTCAGATTCGACAAATGCAAAATCAAGACTAACAAAATACGCATTCAAATCATTAATTAAATTGATAATAAATTCAGCACTCATGCAAAAAACATAGCCTAATTCCGGAATTACGAACGACAACAAAATTCCGACTAAGGAATGAACAAGCGCCAGTGTCATAAGTGGCACTGCAAATAAATTAGCTATTGGAGATACGACAGAATGAATTCCGAAATAATAGGCAACAATCGGTGATACCATAACTCCTGCGGCTAAAGTTAAGGCAAGTGAATTGATTACCGGAGTTGTTTTACTTTTCACTTTAAAAAGTTTGATGATACTTTGGCGAAATATACTGTAAAACACAATAATACCGAAAACACTCGCAAACGACATCTGAAAAGAAGCAGAAAAAATTGAACGTGGTTCAAAAAGCAAAATCAATATGCCTGTTATGCCAAGTACATTCAGGGGATTCACTCGATTTTGCGTGAATTTTAAAATTGCATAGACAGAAGCAAATACGCCGGCTCTAATGCCGGGAGGTGTGGCACCGGTAAAAAATATAAAACTCCAAATCAAAATAAAAAATAGCAATAACTTCAACAATCGTGCTTTAATGAATCCAAGTAAAACAAAAAGCATCATTGCTATTATACCTACATGCAGTCCAGAAACCGCCAGTAAATGAGCCGTTCCTGATTTTGAAAAAATATCACGAGTCTCAGGGCTTAACATAGATTTATCTCCGGTCAGAACAGCCATGACAACTCCCGAAGAATTTTCAGAAAAATTTTGAACAATTCGTCTCTGAACAACCTGACGAATAGAATTTACAAAGACTTTTACCCTATCGTTGTAACTCAAAATACTCAACTTCTCTTTTTCAACTCGCGCTATGAAATCAATTCCATTAGAAATAGCGTAAGCTCTTTGGTCAAACTCGTTACTAATTTGCTTTTTTTCTGGAATTGAAGCATGTATCTCAGCTTGGATTCTTGCACTTGGTATTATCTTAAAAATTTTCAGTTCGTCATTACAAAACATCTGAATAAACACCACGCATCGTATGTCACTTGAGAATTTATTGCTGAAAATGCCCTCTGCAATAAAACTGACATAGTTAGTTTTTTTAGTAACTAATCGACTAACCTCTCCGTCAAATATACCCGGGATGGGCGGCACGTAATCATTCGGAAATTTTGCACTGCGAGTATCCAAACGCAGGTTCAAAAGCAGGGAAATCACTATTACAAGTGCAATGTATGCATAAATTCTGAGCTTGGTGATGATAAGTACAATTGATATGATAAACAAAATCAAAGATGAATAGAGTATAACTTGCCCAGAAAATTCCGATACATAAATGATAGATATACATCCAAGCAGTAATATCAGTAGCTTGAAAGCAGGAACTTGAGTAATTGTAAATTTATTCAATTTTGTCTAATTCCAAAAATATTTTTTTTCAAATATAAAGGAACTTGTTTATTATATTTGTTTTTTTTTAAATGATATTTAGTATGGTATTAAGTTTATTGGGTATTTTACTCATTTTTTTGTTAGTATGGCTTTTATCCGAGAATAAGAGAAGATTTCCTTGGCGAATCGTGATTTTGGGTTCAATCTTGCAATTCAGCATAGCACTCTTTGTATTGAAAATACCGCTTGGGATTGAAATCTTCAAAGACTTGGGCGATGCAATAACAGGATTTCTTAATTATAGCATGGATGGTGCCAGATTCTTATTCGGTGGAATGGCTGACCCCGGGAAAGGACATATTTTCGGCTTTCAGTTCGCAATAATAGTTTCTTGCTCAATCATATTTTTCTCGTCATTTGTCTCAATCCTCTATCATTATGGCGTGATTCAAAAAGTTGTATATGCTATGGCTTGGGTACTCCAAAAAACACTGAAAACATCAGGTGTTGAATCACTTTCAGCTAGTGCAAACATCTTTTTGGGTCAAACAGAGGCACCACTCATAATCAGACATTACCTTAAAACAACATCACGCTCGGAGCTTAACTCTATTATGACTGTCGGATTTGCTACGATTGCGGGCGGAGTTCTAGCGGCATACGTAGCTATGGGTATAGATGCTACTTACCTCGTAACGGCAAGTATAATTTCAGCGCCGGGTGGTCTAATATTGTCAAAAATTATAATCCCGCCGCCAAAAGAGACTATATCTCTTGGAGAAATCAATAAAGTCGAAATTCCACAGTCTGCAAATGCTTTAGTTGCAGTATCAAATGGTGCAACTGACGGAGTAAAATTATCGTTAAACATTATAGGTATGCTGATT
>CAZWXI010000073.1:0-16272 GCA_964637845.1 uncultured Hyphomicrobiales bacterium
ATTGCAAAGGATAATCTAGGAAATGTGTATTTCCCCGAATTCGAGATTAACGGAATTGGTGATATGGTTCCTGGACAAGCGTACCAAATATATGTTTTAAGCAATGATAACTTACAGTATCCAGGGAATTAATTAAATTAACATAAAGACTGTCTCAATCGTATCGTTTAAAATTATTATTTGAGACAGTCTTTTTAATTGACTATATATACTCTCTTATTTCTATTTCACCTGAAATTCCGTAAAATACGCCTTCAGCTAATGCTTGTAGTTCGTCCTCGCCGGGGTAGACATGCACGGGTGCAAGGAAAGCAACTCTTTTTCTAATCCATTTCGTAAGTAGCTCAGAATAAGCTCCACCACCTGTCAAAATTATTGCGTCAATTTTCCCCTCGAGTACTGTGGCAGCGGCTCCTATTTCCTTTGCAATTTGATAAGCCATGGCAAGATAGACTATTTTAGCTTGGTAGTCGCCTTTTTCGATGCGTTCTTCCACTTCGCGGCAGTCATTTGTACCTAAATAAGCGACAATGCCGCCTTGCCCTGTTATCATTTTCTTAACTTGATGTAATTGATATTTACCCGAAAAACAGAGTTTTGCTAACTGTCCCACGGGCAAACTTCCGGATCTTTCCGGCGAAAAGGGTCCCTCGCCGTCAAGTCCGTTATTAACGTCAATTACCCTTCCGTTTTTATGCGTACCAATTGTTATACCGCCGCCAAGGTGAACTACGATGAGATTGAAGTCGCTGTACTTTTTCCCTCTTTCGCGTGCGAATCTTCTTGCAACAGCTTTCTGATTAAGTGCATGGAATATGCTTATGCGTGGCAATTCGGGGCGCCCCGAATATCTAGCTATGTCGTCCAATTCATCTACAACAACCGGGTCAACAATAAATGACTTATCTTGTTTTCGAACTGTTTTGGCTAATTCATAAGCAAGGATTCCGCCTAAATTTGAGGCATGCTCACCGAGAGCACCTTTCTTTAAGTCTTCTAAGAGGGCCGTATTGGTTTTGTAAACACCTCCCGGTATGGGGTGTACCAATCCGCCTATGCCGACAAATGCATCTATTGCCTCAAGAGTTGTGTTCTGTTCTTTTAGAGCATCTACAATAATATTCTTGCGGAATTCATATTGGTCAATGATTGAAGAATAAATCCCGAGTTCTTCTACGCTGTGTCGTAAGGTTTTAGCGAAAAGCAAGTTAATGTCTTCGAATACACCAATTTTCGTTGATGTCGAACCCGGATTGATAGCTATAATTTTCATATTACTGCCTGGTTTTTTTTGATTAATAACATGCCGCAAGTGCAATTGACATTAATTTACTTTTGTCTGAATCAGAACGTGACGTGAGTACAATAGGCACCGAAGCACCTAGAATAATTGCAGCAACCGTGGCGCCTGCGAAATAAGTAAATGCTTTATAAAGTACATTTGCCACTTCGATATTCGGAGCGAAAAGTAAATCGGTATCACCCGCAACATCACTAACAATTCCCTTGTGCTCTGCGGAAAGTTTAGAAATGGCATTATCGAACGCGAGAGGACCATCAATGAGACATCCCTTGATTTGCCCACGACGGTTCATTTGTGTTAGTGCTGCTGCATCTATTGTTGCGGGCATTTTGGGATTTACTCCTTCAATTGCGGCAAGGCAAGCAACTTTCGGACATTCATAACCAAGATGCTTGAACATATCGAGAGAATTTTTCAATATTGATACTTTTTCGTTAAAATCCGGGAAAATATTCTGCGCCGCATCCGTTAATGCAATCAACTTCGGATAAGCAGGCACTTCGAAAAATCCGATGTGGGATAATAGCTCACCCTTGCGCAGCCCGTTGTCTTTATGTAGTATTGCTCTGAGAAAATCGGCTGTATTTACGAGACCTTTCATCAGTATTTCAGCATTAGCGTCTCGAATATATTGAACGGCAATTTGTGCTGATTTTATGGGATTTTCTGCTTCAATTATCTCTATTCCTGTGCTATCAAAATCAATTTTTTGAGCAATACCTTCGATTTTGCTTGTATTGCCAACAAATATTGGGATAATAATATCATTAGAAATAGCATCCTTAATTGCACCCAAAACATGCTCGTCTTCTGCCGCCGCAACTACTAAACGCTTCTTTGTACCTTTTTTCGCTATATCAATAAACTTATTTAGTGATTGTATCATTGTACCTCTATAATTTTTATTTACAATTTGTTCACAATAAAAAAACTAATATGCGAAAAAAAAATCATTTAATAAAATGAACGCTATGTTAATATCTTAATATAATCAACAAAGTTAATACCGTTGATTTTGTTATTTTTGTAAATTCGATTATGAAATCAAATTTAAAAAATAAAATCCAAACATATTTTGAATACACTTCGGAAATTTACGGCAAGGAACTTTTGCTCGATAAATTAGTCAATCTGAGAAAAGCAATTAAAGCAAAAACTAAAGCTGAGATTAGTAAGCCTTTTAAGCCGACGGAACAAATACTTCCGCAAAATCTGGTTCTTAGTACATATTCAAGCATTAGTCCCGATTGGGCTCAATCAGAAAGTCTTACTATTTTAAACGATAGGATTTGTAACTGTAGCGAATGCTCCTTAGGTGCGACTCGTACGAACTTTGTTTTTGGTACAGGCAGTCCCAATGCTGATATTATGGTAATCGGAGAAGCTCCCGGAGCAGACGAAGATGAGCAAGGCATGCCCTTTGTAGGTAGAGCTGGGCAGTTACTTACTAAAATCCTCGAATCTGTCAATCTATCCCGTGATGAGGTTTTTATTGCTAACATCATCAAGTGCAGGCCACCAAATAATCGTCGACCAATTAAAGAGGAAGTAGATAAGTGCGAGCCATATCTCAAGAAGCAAATTGGGCTTATCAAACCTGCATTTATCCTGTCACTGGGGCTTACATCGGTTGACACTTTGTTGAAAAAGGCGCATAAAATGTCTGAAATAAGAGGCAAGGTACTGGATTATCAAAATATTAAAATGATTACTACATATCATCCGGCTGCACTGTTACGAAATCCGGAATGGAAAAAATTAGTTTGGGATGATATCCGATTTCTACGAAAATTATACGATGAATACTTGTCGTTAAAGGATAGATAATGAAAATAGCCGTAATTTATGGAGGCATTTCGACAGAGCGAAATGTAGCTATTGCAGGCGGGAAGGCGGTAATCGAAGCTCTTCGCCAAAGGGATTACGAGGTATTGCCGGTTGACCCTGCGTATGGTACTAATTTTAAAGCACAAAGTGAAAATCAAATTGCCGATATTGAAAAAT
Organism: uncultured Hyphomicrobiales bacterium; assembly: GCA_964637845.1. GTDB lineage: Bacteria > Bacteroidota > Ignavibacteria > Kapaibacteriales > UBA2268 > PGYU01. The sequence goes on from CAZWXI010000073.1 coordinate 3,308, forward strand.
ATCACACGCTTGAAGACTTAAAATCATTCAGTAGCCGCTCTTATATTGAGTGTGTAAATTCTGATGAGTTCAATGAAATAGACGTGGCTTTTATCGTTTTGCACGGTAAGTATGGGGAAGACGGACTTATCCAATCATTATTGGAATTAAGAGGCATCCCTTATACCGGAAGTAAAGTGAAAGCGAGCGCTTTATCAAGCGACAAAGCCGCTTCCAAAATGCTCTTTTCATCTGTGGGTGTACTTACTCCGCAATGGACGATGGTGCATAAAAGTCAAATCGATAATCTTTCGTTCTACAAGGAATTGCGAGCAGAGCTTGGCAAAGAGTTGGTAATTAAACCCAATGACCAAGGTTCGACAATCGGGCTTACAATTGTTCGGGACGGTAATCTCGACGATATTCATGAGGGAATTGTTTTAGCATCTCAATATTCAGACCCTGTGCTTGTTGAACGTTTTATATCCGGGCGAGAAATCACCGTTGGCATATTAGATGGCAAATCTTTGCCAATAGTCGAAATTGTCACTCACGACGGTTTTTATGATTACGAGCACAAATATACACAGGGCAAGACTGAATACATTTGCCCCGCCGATTTAGCCGAAGATATTGCTGAATTTACCTCGAATACGGCTGTTATTGTAAATAATGCCATTGGATGCGAGGGATTTGCGCGAGTTGATTTTAGACTTGACGAGGATGGTCAACCTTGGTGCTTGGAGATAAATACAATCCCCGGATTTACGTCCAAAAGTCTTGTGCCGATGGCGGCACAAGAAATCGGAATTGATTTCGGGCAATTGTGCGAAAAAATCATTAATACGGCTGTCGAAAATAAATGAAAAGTATTCAATTATTAGGTTTTGGTAACGGTTTGGTTGATTTGCAGTACGAGCTTGATGAGTTGGAATTTTCCCAAATTGGATTACGCAAGGGCGAAATGGTATTAGTCGGAATTGAACAGCAGAACGAGATGCTCAAGCGAATGGCAAATAAACCTATGAACAGATGTAGTGGGGGTTCCGCCGCAAATACAATAATTGCTTTTTCGCAATTAGGCGGAAAAGCTGCATACAAGACTGTAATCGGAAATGACGAATTTGGGCGATTTTACGAAAGTGAATTCCGTGAACTGGGTATAATTCTCAAGACCACTGTTTCCGATAAACTGCCTACGGGCACTTGTATCGTTTTAATTACGCCCGATTCCGAACGTACCTTTAATACATGTCTTGCAGCGACGGCGGAATTTTCAGAAGGTAACGTTGATGAAGACTTGATTGCTCGCTCGGAGTGGATATATTTCGAGGGCTATAAATTTTCTGAAGAGTCAAGTACAAGAGCTATTTTTAAGATGCTTGACCTTGCAAAAAAACATAATACCAAAATAGCCGTAACTTTTTCAGACACTTTCGTAACTGAGTTCTTCAAAGGACCTCTATCGCAAGTAGCTGAAAATAGTGATTTGATTTTTTGTAACGAAACCGAAGCACTTTCGTATTGGGATGTCGGCACTGTCAACGAAGCTTTTGTTTTTTTCGAAAGGAACAATCTTAATGCCGTAATAACTCTCGGGGCCTCAGGCAGTATGATAATAACGGGTAGCGAAAGAATTTTTATCGAACCGCATCGGGTCAAAGCTGTTGATACTACAGGAGCGGGAGATGTGTTTGCGGGAGCCTTTTTGTACGGTTTAATTAATACGGGTTCGTTATTAGTTGCAGGTGAATTGGCATCTGCTGCGGGAGCAAGAGTAGCATCCCAAATGGGGGCGCGTATTAAGTCGGGATTATCAGATTTGAAAGAAGTGATTTATTCGAGATATTTAATCAAAAGTTAGAATGAAAGCTCTGAAATTGAAAATATTATTGATTTTTATACTCACAATAGCATCAAATACAGTTTATTCGCAGTCTGGGCTGAAGTTCATAGAGCTTGCTCAAAGGCTCGAACCATATTTTGACAGACTTTTGATTGAGGATGTCAGGCGCCAGTTGCCTCAAGGGATTGACTATGCTGTTTGGGGCTATGACGTCGGTGATTTTTCGGGCGATGAGTATCCCGACTTGGCTGTTTCTGTGCGTTTAGCGGGTGATAGGTCGCGTAATATGCAGGTATATTTATTTGTTGACATTGACGGTTTCTTGCGTCGTGTGGCTCATCATACATACCAGTTTGTGGAACTACCCCTCGAAATTGGTGTTGTAATTCGCAATAATACCTGCTTTATAACCAAGAAATTCGAAGAGAATAATTGGAAAATGGACGGCTTTACATTTGATAATGGTTCAATTCTCCATAATGAATTGTTCACTACGCAAAGAATTGGAGATATGACTCACGAGCGAGTGAGAAATTATCAGACATTGCGAAACACTGAGAGATACGTGAATACGCGCAGCGGGCGTGAATTGTTCTACCGCGATTTTCTTTCGATACCATCATATAAAAGGGGTAGATTGATTTATAAAGGTTATTATGCAGAAACGATCAGTGATTTCACCGATTTTGTTCATGAAGGTGCTTACGATTGGAAAGGTCCTCCGGATTGCTCATTTGTAGTCACATCGGCATTCGATGATGATTATTTGTATTTTACAATCAATGTGTTCGATGACGCAGTTGTAACTCAGAATTGCGATACGTGTATTACTGACCTTATCGAAGCATGGTTTGATGTTGGGGCCATCGAGGCACAGGACAGATTCACCGAAAGAAGCGGAAATCGGATAAACTTCCGAACAAGTTCAGCAATCGGTCTATATAAAATAACTATTATTCCGGGGAATTTTTTGGATAAAGAGCCAAGTATAAGAGTTTCGACGAATGACGAACTGACAGACATTCAAAAAGCCGACTCCAAACTCATAAAAGCAGTTGCAAATTTGCTCGATGACAGTTTGGGATATGTTATCAGAGTGCGAATTCCTTTTACTCTTTTCGGATTTGAAAGTAATCCTCTTGAAGGTAACTTTTTCGAAATCGGCTGCACTTTTGTCGTAATAGATTACGATAATGAGTTTCGTCCTGAAGAGAAGACCGAAATTGCCACATCAGCTTTTGTGCCTTTTGACCCATCAACTTATGGGGCATTAATTCTCGTACCCGATGATAAATGGTATGGTCAATCTGAAAATATCTTCACCGATGATATAATTAAAAACCTTAGTGAATACGGTTTTTAGGTATAAACTTCTCATATTAAAATAAATTCATAACAAAATATCTTGTTAGTCTTAAATAAAAATCATATTTTTGTATTTTGATTTTTATTGAGTTACGGTATATTTCGAATGTCAATGACGAAAGGAAAAATAAGTACACAGGCGAATCTGGGAAGTATATTTCGCTTGGACTCGAGACTTTTTTGCCCGCAGTCATCGGGGTACTCGTCGGCAATTATTGGCTTGATGCTGTTTATGGCACAACGCCTTTGTGGACGCTCATTTTGGGACTGTTCGGATTTATCGTAGGCATGTATAAGTTATTTAAAACTGTTAATTCAATTAATAAAGAAACTAAGAATAAGAAGAAACATTGATTTTAGCGGCAATTTTAGCAGCCATAGCAATAAATTTAATCGGAGCGGTCATTGTCATCAAACGGCTTGATTATGTACTGAAGCAAAAGGAATGGGTGGACTTCGTAGGTAAGTTTTACGGCATGCTGGCGATAAAATTCATAATTTTTGTTATCATTATAGTCACCGTAATCAAATTCAGTGGTTTCGACCAAGCAGTATTTGCTTTGAGTTTTGTTGTGTCTTATTTCTTGGCTTTGATTATTGAAATATTATATATTAATAAACGTTATAGCGTGATAAAATTTAAGTGAGTGTAAATTTTTAGGACTAATGCATGATTGAACAAGCTACGGAAGTGACCCCGGAATTAAATGAGAACAAAGCTACCATCGAAAGTACATCTACCATTCAAGAAGAGCATATTCATACCGATAAGCACCACAAAGCCGCTAATGAAGATTCAATTTTCATGCAACTTTTGGGCAAATTAAGTGACCACGACGCCCTATATATTGGAGCATACAAAATCACAGATTTACCCAAGATTTATCTGGACAACGGATTAAAAATATATAAAAACACCGAAGCGGTCAAGGAATCAGGTTTCTATACAGTTACTCAGCAGAAGGATAATAAAACTGTCATAAACAATGAAACAGGTATGCCTCCTGCATGGGATTTGAGTATTACAAATTTTGTAGTATTCCAATGGTTAGCGATTATTATTTGCCTTGTTGCTTTCCGTAAAGCATTTTCAGGGTACAAAAGGCGCCCTGGGAAGGCTCCCAGAGGGTTCCAGAATGCACTCGAAGCCATTATTTTATACGTCCGCGACCAAATAGTTCGTCCGAACATCCCGATTAAATCTGTTGCTGATTTTCTATTGCCTTATTTTATGGCATTGTTCTTTTTTATATGGACGATGAACCTAATGGGGTTAATCCCAGGCGGTCATACTGCAACGGGAGCGGTTGCTACAACGGGTGGACTTGCATTGATTGCATTTCTTGTCATTAACATCACCGCTATGAAAGTATCCGGCGTTGGAGCTTGGTTCAAGCATTTATTGGGCGGTGCGCCTTGGTGGTTGGCTTTTATAATGGTGCCAATCGAAATTGTAGCTTTGTTTATTAAGCCTTTTGCTCTAACGATACGTCTTTTTGCCAATATGACCGCGGGACACGTTATTTTGCTCTCATTGTTGGGAATATTGTTCTTTTTCAAGACATTGATATTATCGCCTGCAATAACGGCATTTTCGCTATTTATATATGCACTTGAGTTGCTTGTGGCAACTATTCAAGCATATCTGTTTACGATGCTGACAGCAATTTTTGTCGGTTTAGCAATTGGTGACCATGCTCATGAGCACGGCTCCGAAAGTCATGCACATTAATTAATTATTGGATATATTCATTATAATAAAATTGGAGGTTTGAAATGGACACTACTTCATTAGCATTTTTGGCAGCCGGCATTGGTGTCGGTTTGACGGTAATCGGTGCCAGTATGGGTATCGGCAGATTGGCATCATCAGCTTTAGAAGCTTCCGGCAGGCAACCTGAAGCCGCAGGTGATATTAGAACCACTATGATTATCGCTGCCGCTCTTATCGAAGGTATAGCGATGTTTGCCGCTGTTATTTGTCTGTTGCTTGCTATTAAGTAAGAAACTCGCTTTTCGGCGACGGAACGGAATAGACTCTGTATTTCGTTCCGATTGCCGATTTTTAAGAAATAATGATTTTACAATTATTCGTTGATGGAGAAATATGAATTCTATTTTAGACATACCTCATGGTTTAGTGTTTTGGACTATTATAAATTTCGGTATTTTTTTGTTTTTGCTCCTTAAATTCGGAGGCAAAGGAATAGTAAATGCGCTGGAAGCAAGAGAGCAGTCAATCCAAAATGCTATTGACAGTGCAGAGGAAATCAATAAGAAGGCTATTAAGTTGCTTGAAGATAGTCGCGAGAAACTCGATAATGCTCAGTCGCAAGTTGCTGAAATGATGGCTAAAGGTAGAGAGCAAGCTGAAATCAACATCAAAAAAGCTACTGATGAAGCTGAAAAAATCAAACAAGCAAAAATCCAAGATGCGGTAAGGGAAATTGAGCGAAGTAAAGAAGCCGCTCTTGTTCAGTTACGCTCCGAAGTAGCCGATTTGGTAGTTCAAGCGACTGAAAAAATCTTATTGGAGAAACTTGACGATGCAAAAGATAAAAGAATTATCGACGATTTTATCGATAAATTACCGAATAATTAATCATGGTCGAACAAAAAGTATCAGCAAGATATGCAAAAGCTTTGTATGGTTTAGCCGAAGAAGTTGATTCGGTTGCTAAGGTTTATACCGATTTAAAAATAGTCGAAACAATCATTACTGGGTCATCCGAATTGCGAAGCTTAATCCATAGTCCCGTGATAAAGCACAGGAAAAAATCAGCTATTTTCGAAGAAATATTTGCAGGAAGAATCGGTAAAACAACGCTTGAATTTATTAAATTATTGGCTCACAAGCAACGTGAAGCATTAATTTTAAGTATTGCAAAACAATACGAAATATTGTATAACAAAATGCACAATATAGTCGAAGCTACCATTACTACCGCTCGCGAAATAGATGGTGCCACAAAAAAGCAAATTATCGAAGCATTAGCCCAAAAGACGGGCAAAACGATAAATCCCATATTTACCGTTAACCCTCAAATTAAAGGCGGTATTGTCGTAAGGATTGAGGATGAAGTATTTGATGCTTCGATTCATAATAAATTGGAAAAATTACGATTAAGACTTAAAGAATCGGTTGAAATAGCAATCAATTAAAAATTAAATTAAAGGTTTTAAAATGGCAGATGTTCGTCCGGATGAAATTTCCGCAATATTGAGACGACAATTATCAGGATATGAAAACGAAACTGATGTTTACGAAGTAGGTACAGTGCTACAGATCGGCGACGGTGTTGCACGCGTTTACGGGCTTAAAAATGTTATGGCGTCAGAACTCGTAGAGTTTTCCAACGATGTTTATGGGATGGTTCTTAACCTCGAGGAAGACAATGTCGGGGTAATTCTTTTCGGCGATGACAGTTTGGTAAAAGAAGGTGACATTGTGCGTCGCACCAATAGGGTAGCTTCGGTTCCCATAGGCAAGGAACTTTTAGGCAGAGTTGTCAATCCTTTAGGTATTCCTTTAGATGGGAAAGGCGCTATTGATGCAAAAGAGTTTTATCCGATTGAAAGAAAAGCTCCGGGTGTAATTTTCCGTCAACCCGTAAACGTTCCGCTCCAAACCGGTATTAAAGCCATTGATGCCCTGATACCCATCGGTCGCGGTCAAAGAGAACTTATCATAGGTGACCGTCAAACAGGTAAGACTATTGTCGCTCTCGATACAATCATTAATCAAAAATACACTCATACCGAAGAAGCCGCCAAGCGTGGTATTAAACCCGTTTATTGTATATATGTTGCCGTCGGGCAAAAAGGTTCTACCGTAGCAAACGTTGTTTCTTATCTTGAGGAGTACGGGGCAATGGATTACACTATTGTCGTAACAGCAAATGCGTCAGACCCCGCACCGCTGCAGTTTATTGCACCATTCTGTGGTTGCTCAATGGGTGAATATTTCCGTGATAACGGTATGGATGCTTTAATAATCTATGATGACTTATCGAAGCAAGCCGCCGCCTATCGTCAGGTATCGCTTTTACTGCGTCGTCCTCCTGGTCGTGAAGCATATCCAGGTGATGTGTTCTATCTCCATAGCCGCTTATTGGAGCGTGCCTCTAAATATCACTCCGACTATGGTGGTGGTTCGCTTACAGCTTTACCTGTAATCGAAACTCAGGCAGGTGACGTTTCAGCTTATATCCCGACAAATGTGATTTCAATCACAGATGGGCAAATTTATCTCGAGCCGAATCTTTTCAACGCAGGCGTTCGTCCCGCTCTGAACGTTGGTATTTCTGTATCTCGTGTTGGTGGTAATGCTCAAATCAAAGCTATGAAGAAAATTGCCGGTCCGCTGAAGCTCGAACTTGCAATGTTCCGCGAATTAGAAGCATTTGCGAAATTCGGCTCAGACTTGGATAAATCTACTCAAGCAAAGCTGAAACGAGGTTCACTTCTGACTGAGATTCTGAAACAACCGCAATTCCATCCGATTCCAGTCGAGAAGCAAATTGTTTTGATTTATGCTGCAACAAACGGATTTCTCGATGATATACCGTTGACTGCAATTAAGCGTTATGAGAAGGAATATTATGAATTTTTAGATAATTTACATTCCGATTTATTGAATGAATTGCTCGATAAACGAGAATTAACTGATGACATCAAAGTACGATTAGATGAAGCGATTAAGAATTTCAATTCATCGTTCACAAAAAGCTTGAAAAAATAAATGTTAGTCCTTACAGGCGGTGCTGGTTTTATCGGCTCATGTTTTCTAAGAAAACTCAATGATGAGGGTTTCACCGATATCCTCGTCGTTGATAATTTAGGGACTAATAATAAATGGAAAAATCTACTTGGTAAGAAATTCAAGTCTTATTACAACAAAACTGAATTTCGTGATAAATTGAAGAAAAGAGAGTTTTCTGCGGGTATCAGCACGATTATCCATTTTGGGGCATGCTCGTCAACAACTGAACTTGATGCGGACTATTTGCTGGATAATAATCTGGCTTATAGTATTGAACTTGCCGAATATGCCGACCGCAATCACATCAAATTTATTTATGCCAGCAGTGCCGCCACATATGGTGACGGCTCTTTGGGTTATTCTGATTGTAGATTTGAAGGTTTGATACCTCTCAATTGTTACGGTTTTTCCAAGCTGCTTTTTGATGATTGGATTATAGATTCAGGACTTGATAAAACTTTTACGGGCATTAAATTTTTTAATGTATTCGGACCTAACGAGTACCACAAAGGTAATATGTCGAGCATGATTTATAAGGCGTATAATCAGATTAAACATCTTGGCTGTGTCAAATTGTTCAGGTCAAATACGTCCGAATATGCTGACGGTGAGCAACGGCGAGATTTCATCTACGTCAAAGACGCAATCAATGTGGTTTGGCAAATGTTTAACGATAAGCATATTTCAGGAATTTTTAATCTTGGTACGGGTAAGTCTCGTACTTGGAATGAGTTAGCTCATGCTGTATTTCAGTCGCTTGAGATGGAAACTAAAATTGAATATATTGATATGCCCGATGCCATCACCGAACAATATCAAAATTATACCGAAGCTGAAATGAATAAACTTAAATCCACAGGTATTAACTTTAATCCTATGAACTTGGAAGAAAGCGTAAACGATTATGTTCATAATTATTTAGAAAAAAATTATAAAATTTATTAAAATGCGAAATCAATATGGCAACATTAAGAGATATCAGGCAGAGAATTCAAGGAGTTAAGAGCACAGCTAAAATCACGTCGGCTATGAAAATGGTCGCCACTGCTAAATTAAAACGTGCTCAAACTTCGATTGAATCCGCTCGCCCATATTTTCGTAAAATTGACTATATTTTGTCAAATCTCGTCTCTTCCATAAGCGATGATTATACCCACCCACTTTTGCGTAATGCCTCCGAGGTGAAGCAAATAGCTATTGTGGTAATTAGCTCCGACAGAGGTTTATGCGGTAGTTTCAACACGAATTTGCTGAAAGAGACAATTCGTCATTCGGAGGAACTCCAAAAGCAATACCCTCATGCGGTTATAAATTTCATACCCGTCGGAAGAAAGGGCCTTTCCTTCCTTAAAAAACGTAAATACAATGTTGTTGCCGAATTTCAGAATATTTTTGCAGAGTTGAACTTTGACCATGCAAGGGCTATTGTTGATACTTTTACGGGAAAATTTATCAGTGGCGAATACGATAAAGTGGTAATTGTTACAAATGAATTTGTTAGCGTACTAAAGCAATCACCATCTGTCCGTAATGTGCTTCCTATCGAAAATATAGGTGGCGATAGCAAAGCACTAAGTTCAGTTGATTATATATTCGAACCGTCGCAAGAAGCAATTATTGATGATTTGCTCCCGAAACTTGTTGATATCAAGGTTTGGAGCTCCTTACTGGAATCGAATGCCGCCGAGCAAGCCGCAAGACGCATCGCTATGGATAACGCAACCCGCAACGCTAAGGATTTGATTTCTTTCCTTGAATTGCAATACAACAAAGCCCGCCAAGCCGACATCACCAAAGAGATGCTCGAAATCATCGGCGGAGCCGATGCTCTCAAGAGTACGTAAGAGTTACGGCATTACATATTTTCAAAAGATCGCTTTGTAGAGTGGTTTTTTTGCTATGCAAAAAAATAATTTGTAAAAGTCTTTTTATTTGTTAATAATGAAGGTCTTATGAATTATCTGATTATTGGCATGTATAATAAAATTATATTGACCATTTGCTAATCCGGTGATGTTGAAATTGTATTCTATGAAATTGTTCTCATTGAAATCATTTTTATTCCATTGAAAATCTAACAATTGTCCAAGACTGTTGAAAAGATAGATTTCGATAGTTTACTATAATATTACTAATAATCTAATAATCTAAAGAAATAATCTTATTTTTTAGTTGGTTATAAATTATTTTCCAATTCTCATAACTTAAAATTGTATTCCCTGACCAAAAATTATTAATATCCCTTATATTTCCATCAATAATTGGCAGTGCACAATAAGAACATTGGGGGCAGATATCAAGATTCATATAATCATTTTCAAAGTCAACCTTTAAATTATGATATTTTAAAAATACTACTGCTTCTTGATTGACGTTCAGAAAAAAAGCATAATCTCTTAAAAATGCCGGGTCTTCAACCATATACTGATTTTGTGCTTTATTTTTATATATAGTTGCTCCGGGACTATAATTCTGCTTTTGAAATTCAAATTGTATAATTACGGGAGGGGCCTTTTGTAATTCATCACTAATAATATTAGGATTAACATTATTAATACTTTTAAAAACTTTTCCTTTAAGAGTATCAGTAACCAAAGCTGTTACTCGATACCTATAGTCTCTATATGCCACATTATGAATTAATAAATTCGGTGTCGAATCAATATCCAATACTTTAATTTTTAAAATATAATCCGCATAAAGCATCGTAAAAATCGAATGACTTAATGAATCCGGTAACAATTTAAAAGTCTTCAATGCTGTTTCACCGGCAAGTATGATAAGGCTATTCAAATATCTCGGAAATTTAGGGTAGTTAACTGTCACAGTATCTGTCCTATAGCCATTTTTAAATATGCCGTGCGTTTTGCGTGTACTACTAATATCTCTTCTCTGATAATGAGATACTTCTGCCGAATATTGAGCAAACAGGATTGGGTCATAATCTGTTAATTGATAGAGTACACTCGCCGCACCTTTTAAGGTATCATTTAGAGTGCTAAAATTATCAATTATGTCGGTAGTTTGAGCATAGCTGGTAAATCTTAATAAACTATCAAGATAAATATAATACAACAAAATATTAGTTGGCATACCTGTATTAATCGGTGGTATGCTTCGAATGATTGGAAATTTAACTTGGAACATCGCATTTGTTGAATCGTACCATTCACCGGTTGCTATACGTGCATTTTTGCATATATTTCTAACTCCGGATTCATTTTGAGCAAATAAGCTGTTACTACAAATCATAACAACCATAATTAAAAGTAATTTCATAAAAACACCTTTCTAATATGTAAATTTTTAAAAGCAAATATACGAAAAAATTTGGAAAATGATACAAATTGCTGTCATTGACCACACGGCAAACTAATTTTCGAAGCAAACACAAGCGACCCCAAGAAAAAATCCGATGACTTATGCGAAGAAGCTTTTCTTTCTATTGTGAAGTGAGAAATATACAGTTACCGGGAGCCATCATAAATAAATAGCTCAGTACATTTAAATTGTGATTTAGAGGTAAAGTAATCGTTTTGAGTTATTTCGTATGCCTTTTCATTAAAAACAAACAGTAAGATTAATCGTCGAAACTTTTGGATTGCAATTATAGGATTGAAAATATGAATAAGCATAAAATCACATACTGGCAAGATTGCCAAAATCAGAGTTTGTTGATTGCAAATATGGTATTGAGCACCGACAAAGAATGCATTCAGGGTTGAATTATTTGTCTCCGTTAGAATTTGAAAAACATTTTTTGAAAAACAAATAATCTCTTATATTTGTATCCACTTAGTGGGGCAAGAACAGAATTATATACAGTGGATTTGGGGAGCAGTTATAAAAACAATTAACGTTATAGGTAAGATATGGGAGTAATTTTATCCCAAGTGTATAAATGAATAATATTTATGAATTCGAGGGATTTATTCCCGTGATTGATGGGACCGCTTATGTCCACCCGAATGCCGTGGTAACAGGCAATGTCATTATCGGTAAGGATGTATTTATTGGTGCGGGGGCGTCAATTCGTGGCGACTGGGGAGCTATTATAATCGGCGACGGCTGCAACGTACAAGAGAATTGCACAATACACATGTTCCCGGGTGTTACCGTAGTACTTGAAGAAATGGCTCACATTGGTCACGGTGCTGTAATTCATGGGGCAAGAATTTGCAGGAATGCTTTGGTAGGTATGAATGCCGTTATTATGGATGGCGCTATTATTGGTGCGGAATCAATTGTAGGTGCTCTTTGCTTTGTGCCTGCCGACATGATTATACCCGAGAGAAAAATGGTGGTCGGTAATCCCGCAAAAATCGTCAAGGACATCGTCCCCGAAATGGTTGATTGGAAATCCGAAGGTACGGAACTCTACATAAAGTTACCTCAAGACTGCCGTCAATCCATGCGCCCATGCAAACCATTGAGAGTAGTACCTCAGTTTCGTCCCGAGATGAAATCCGGCTACAAGACATGGAAGGAATACATTGCCGAAAGAAACAAGCAATAATTAAATTTTAATAAATTTTGCTGCCATTTTACCAACTCTGACGAAATACATGCCCGGCGGAAAACTGCTGACATCGAATTTGATTGTTATTTCTGAGGATAGGCTCGCAATTTTAGATAATTTATCTTTCGGAGGCATTTCTTGCCCGAAAATATTGTAAATACTAATTTCATGTTCGCCCGAAAATGATAATTCAGGATTTCCAGCAAATGCAATTTCAAGATAATCAGCTACTGGATTTGGTAAAATTTTAATGTCGTGCTTATTTGTAAAATCCTTGATATTTGTGGTACCGGTTTCTTCAAGGTTTGAATATGTCCATAGCGGTTCACGTGTTCCGGAGTGCAATGCTGCAATCATACGCTCGACTTGACCACGTGTGAACATCTTATAGCATGAAGCGTTGTAGTCCATATAATTCTCGCCGTTTATGTGTTCATCTTTGCAATTCTTGGCGCCACGGCACCCCATGGCAGGCTGGTCAGCCATTGGTGTAT
>CAZWXI010000074.1:0-15671 GCA_964637845.1 uncultured Hyphomicrobiales bacterium
TCCGATGGTAGAAGTGCGTTCGCGGAGAGTTGGCGGTGCGACTTATCAAGTCCCCGTTGATGTTCGCGAAGAAAGAAGAATAACTTTGGCTGTCAGATGGCTGAAGACATACTCGAAATCAAGGCGAGACAAGTCAATGTCTCAAAAATTAGCGGCGGAATTCATTGCAGCATCGAAAGGCGAAGGCTCGAGCGTTAAAAAACGCGAAGATACACATAGAATGGCTGAAGCTAACAAAGCTTTTGCACATTTCAAATGGTAAAAATTTTATTATTGTTCTTTGGCAATTGGTAACTGATTGAAGCGATGCCGCGGCAGACTGACATATCGAAATTCCGCAACATCGGTATAATGGCTCACATTGACGCAGGAAAGACTACAACAACCGAGCGAATTTTATACTATACCGGATACTTGCACAAATTAGGCGCCGTAGATGACGGAACGGCTTTCATGGATTACATGGAGCAAGAAAAAGAACGCGGAATTACAATTATGTCAGCCGCAACAACTTGTCTTTGGAAAGAGCATTACGTAAATGTGATTGATACTCCGGGACATGTTGATTTTACCGCGGAAGTGCAAAGGTCGCTCAGGGTGCTGGATGGAGCAATAGCTCTATTCTGCGGAGTAGGAGGAGTCCAACCCCAATCGGAAACGGTATGGCGACAAGCCGACGAGTATAAGGTGCCTCGTTTGGCTTTCGTAAATAAGATGGATAGAGTGGGCGCCGATTTTGCAAGAGTCTTGCAAATGATGCGTGAACAATTAGCCGCAAATCCGATAGCCATACAAATTCCCATGGGTGCTGAGGATAAGTTCGAGGGTGTGATTGACCTCATAAAGATGAAATCGTATTATTTCGATGTTGATTCATACGGTCTGAAATTCTTGGAAAAAGAAATACCCGAAAGATACATGTCCGAAGCGAACGATTACCGAAGCAAATTAATCGAATCGTTAGCAGATTTCGACGATACAATCCTCGAATATTATTTAGCGGGGGAAGACGTTGTCGAAGCGATGATAAAAGCTACACTACGCAAAAGTACTCTTGAGCTTTCGGCTGTTCCGGTTTTGTGCGGGTCATCATTAAAGAATGTTGGTGTACAACTATTACTTGACTCCGTGCTTGATTATCTTCCTTCGCCATTGGATGTAAAATTCACCGAAGGATACGATATCGCAAATTCGGACAAAAAGCTGAAACGGCAACCCAATGACGATGAGCCATTTTCGGCGTTAGCGTTTAAGATACTAAGTGATTCCTACATAGGCAAGTTGACCTTTGTGAGGATTTACTCAGGTTCAGTTAAGGTTGGTCAATCAGTACAGAATACTTCATCCGATAAAAAGGAGAAGCTATTAAGGATTATGAAGGTCTATGCAAACAAACGGGAGGAGATAGATGAAGCTTTCGCAGGCGACATCATAGCAATTCCTGGCTTGAAATTCACCCGTACGGGCGATACACTTTGCGACATCAAACATCCTATTCTATACGAAAAAATCAACTTCAGTGAACCCGTCATAAACCAAGCAATCGAAGCTCGCACATTAGCCGACCAAGAAAAACTACTCGAAACTCTCGAAAAATTAACAGAGGAAGACCCGACTTTCCGCTATAATTATGATAGCGACAGCGGTCAAATCATAATATCGGGAGTAGGAGAATTACACCTCGAAATAATGGTTGACCGTATTCACCGCGAGTTTAAGGTGCCTGCGAGGGTAGGTAAACCACAGGTGTCATACCGAGAATGCGTGTCTATGGCAATTATCGACGAAGCAACTTTCGACAGACAAATGGGCGGAAAGAATCAATACGGTCATGCGAGGGTAAAAGTTGAACCCGCTGGCACATTGCAGGGGATAATTTTTGTGAATGAAGTGCCTAAGAGTAAAATTCCCGAAATCTTTATGAAAGCTCTCGAGCAAGGCATTCGTGAATCGCTGAACGTAGGTCCGAAAGGATATCCCATGATAGACGTAAGGCTGACTTTACTCGATACCGATTATAAAGAGGACCTTACAACGGAAATCGGATGTAAGATAGCTGCTTCGATGGCGGTGAAAGACGCTTGTAGGAAAGCCGGGCCGGTACTGATGGAGCCGGTATTCAAATTGGAAGTAACATCGCCCGAAGAATATGTCGGTGATATAATAGCGGATTTGAGTCAGCGAAAGGGCAGGGTTGACGGTATCGAGCAGTCGAAAAATTTGCAAATGGTCAGGGGTTACGCACCGCTATCGGAAATGTTTGGCTACGTGACAAAACTCAGGTCGGTAAGTCAAGGCAGAGCAAGCTATACGATGGTGTTTTCGCATTATGAGCAATCAGTTAACAAGCAAAATAATTATTGAAATTAATTTATATTTTACTTAATTTATCAAATTAGGAGCGATTTAGCAATGGCAAAAGAGAAATTTGATCGCAGTAAACCCCACGTCAATGTCGGGACCATCGGGCACGTTGACCATGGCAAAACTACATTAACAGCCGCCATAACTATGGCATTGGCTAAACAACACGGTGGCGAGAAGAGAACGTTTGATTCGATTGACAACGCACCGGAAGAAAAAGCTCGCGGTATTACAATCGCGACTGCTCACGTCGAGTATCAAACAGAAAAAAGGCACTATGCTCATGTTGATTGTCCCGGTCACGCCGACTATATAAAGAATATGATTACGGGTGCCGCTCAGATGGACGGTGCGATTTTAGTTTGTGCCGCCACAGACGGTCCTATGCCTCAAACCCGCGAGCACATTCTTTTGGCTCGTCAAGTAGGCGTACCCCGTATAGTAGTATTTATGAATAAAGTTGATATTGCTGACCCCGAGTTGTTGGAACTCGTAGAAATGGAATTGCGTGAATTGTTGTCAAGCTATGAATTCCCCGGAGATGATATTCCTATTATTCCCGGTTCGGCTCTACATGCATTGGATGCAGGCGTCGAAGATGCACCGTTGGACGACCCGAGGTTCGATTGCATATGGAACTTGATGAATGCGGTGGATGAATATATACCTACTCCTATTCGCGAAACAGATAAACCGTTCTTGATGCCGGTTGAAGACGTATTTTCGATTACGGGTCGCGGTACAGTTGGCACGGGTCGTATCGAACGCGGTATTATCAAAGTAAACGAAGAGGTTGAAATCGTTGGTTTCGGTTTGCAAAAGAAAACAACTTGTACGGGTATCGAGATGTTCCGTAAATTATTGGATGAAGGAGTTGCCGGCGATAACGTAGGTTTGTTGCTTCGCGGTGTTGACAAGAACGAACTCGAACGCGGTATGGTTATCGTTAAACCGGGTTCAATCAAACCGCACTACAAGTTCAATGCACAAGTTTACGTGTTGAAAAAGGAAGAAGGCGGGCGGCACACACCCTTCTTTACGGGATATCGCCCACAATTTTATTTCAGAACTACTGACGTAACAGGCTCGCTCTCAATGCCTCCGGGTGTAGAAATGGTTATGCCGGGCGACAACTTGGACAGTATCGAAATCGAATTGATTACCCCAGTTGGTATGGAGGAAGGCTTGAGATTCGCTATCCGCGAAGGTGGCAGGACAGTAGGTGCTGGTGTTGTAACAAAAATTTTGGAATAAAAAACTTAATCGGACCGCTATTATAAAAGCGGTTGAAATAAACATTTGTCAAGGATATAAACGTGGCAACACAAAGAATCAGAATTAAGTTAAAGTCTTATGACCATAACTTGATAGATAAATCATCGGAACGAATAGTTCGTACGGTTAAGCAAACGGGAGCGGTCGTATCGGGTCCGGTTCCATTGCCGACACGAAGAAGCATTTACACCGTGAATCGCTCGCCCCACGTTGACAAGAAGTCGCGAGAGCAATTCGAAACCCGGGTACACAAAAGGCTGATAGATATATTCAGTTCGACTCAAAAGACGATAGATGCTTTGATGCGGCTTGAGTTGCCGGCAGGTGTAGATGTTGAAGTTAAAGTGTAATGTAGTTAAGGAGCAGAAATGAAATCGGCAATCTTAGGAAAGAAATTAGGAATGACGAGTATTTTTACGGAGAACGGGCAGCAAGTGCCGTGTACCGTAATCGAAGCCGGGCCCTGCACCGTGGTTAATCTGCGTACGTTAGCTCGTGATGGCTACAAAGCTGTACAGATAGGTTATGGCAACATTCGCGAAGATAAAGTAAAGAAACCGATAAAAGGATATTTTGCCAAGCAAGGTGTCGGACCTGTTAAACTGCTTAAAGAATTCCGCGACCCCGTGAATAATTACGAAGTTGGTCAGGAGTTAACAGTAGAGCAATTTCAAGTGGGCGATAAAGTGCATGTAACAGGCACAAGCAAAGGTCGCGGGTTCCAGGGTGTCGTAAAGCGTCATCATTTCGGCGGCGTCGGTATGACAACTCACGGACAAAGCGACCGTCAGCGTCATCCGGGTTCAATCGGTTCGTCCTCTTATCCATCTCGTGTATTCAAAGGTATGAGAATGGCGGGCAGAATGGGAGGCAAGAAAGTATCCATAAGGAATATTCAAGTGTTCGACATATTGCCTGACAGAAATATAATACTTTTGAAAGGCAGTATTCCCGGACCTGTTAATTCAGTAATTCAAATAGTAAAGTTATAAGGCTGAAAAATGACAGTAAACGTATATAATAAAGACGGTCAGGTAAGCAGTCAAATCGAGTTGAGCGATGACATCTTCGGTATTACTCCGAGTGAAAATGCCATGCACCAAGCCGTAGTAGCTTATTTAGCTAATCGCAGGCAAGGTACGCGTAAGACGAAAATCAGAAGCGAGGTATCGGGCGGCGGCAAAAAGCCGTGGAGGCAAAAAGGTCGCGGCACTGCTCGTGCTGGTTCGACAAGGTCACCGATTTGGGTTGGTGGTGGTACAATTCATGGACCAAAACCACACGAATATAAGTACAAATTACCGAAGCAACTTGCAAGGTTAGCTCGCAAATCCGCTTTTGCGATGAGATTATCAGAAGATAATTTAATTGTGGTGGAGGATTTCACTTTCGAACAAATCAAGACCAAGAGTATGGCTGAGGTATTGAAAAATTTAAAAGTTGACGGCGAAAAATCGCTCGTATTGCTCACCGGCAGCGACCACAACGTGTATATGTCGGCACGCAACATTCCAAATCTTTCGGTGCAACCGGCAGATAAAATTTCAACTTACGATATATTGAATCATAAGAAAATATTACTCTTCAGGGGTGCTGTAAGTAATATTGAGAAGACTTTCAACAATTAAAGAGCAAACAGAAATGATACAGTTGATTAAAAAGCCTTTGATTACGGAAAAAGCCATGAACTTGGCGGCTCAGAGACAATACGTCTTCGAGGTACATACGAGTGCGAATAAGATTCAAATTAAAAAGGCTCTCGAGGAAATGTTTGAAGTAAATATAACCTCGATACGTACAGCACGCGTCAAGGGGAAGAATAAGTCAAGGTTTACCCGAAGAGGTTTAATGCGAGGTAAGACAGCTTTGCGCAAGAAGGCATACATCACATTGCAGGAAGGACAGCAAATAGAACTCGTATCAGGTGTCGGAGGAGACACAGAATAATTTTTGGAATAAGAGAGAATTGATATGGCAATCAAAGTACTAAAACCAATTACGCCCGGGACGAGATTTTACACGGTGAGTACATTCAACGAAATCACTGCCGATAAGCCGTACAAAGCGTTGACCGAATCACTGAAAAACAGCGGTGGACGTAACAATACGGGTAGAATTACTTCTCGCCATCGCGGAGGCGGGCATAAGAAAAGATATAGAATTATCGACTTTAAGCGAGACAAACGCGGTATCAAGGCTGTAGTAAAAACTATAGAATACGACCCGAACCGCAATGCTCGCATTGCTTTGGTCGAATATGCTGACAGCGAGTTGAGATATATTATCGCACCCGATAAGTTAAAAGTCGGGGACACAATCGAAGCCGGGCCTGACGTAGAGTACAAAGACGGTAATGCTTTGCCTCTCAGCAAAATACCCGTTGGTTTGTTCATTCACAATATAGAACTAAAGCCGGGCAAAGGTGCTCAGTTAGCACGCAGTGCAGGTGCGGCGTCACAGCTTGTAGCTAACGAAGGACGCTATACTCAGGTGAAATTGCCTTCGGGTGAAATCCGTATGGTGCTGAATACTTGCTATGCCACGCTTGGTACTGTATCGAATTCAGAATTCGAGAATATTCTTTGGGGGAAAGCAGGGCGATTACGTTGGAAGGGGATTAGGCCTCAGACTCGTGGTATGGCGATGAACCCGGTTGACCATCCGATGGGCGGTGGCGAAGGCGCTTCAAAATCCGGTGGTGGGCGTCAGCATCCACGCTCGCCTTGGGGAAAATATGCCAAAGGGCTTAAAACTCGTAAAAAACGTAATGCTTCCGATAAATTTATTGTTCGTTCAAGAAAATCAAAATAGTCAAGGAATAAATAATGTCGCGTTCACTAAAAAAGGGTATTTACGTAAGCTACAAGTTGATTGAAAAGGTTGACGCCTTAAATGCTCAAAATAAAAAGCAGGTAATCAAGACTTGGTCAAGGGCTTCGACTATAACACCGGAATTTGTGGGGCATACGATAGCCGTGCATAATGGCAAGAACTTCATACCGGTATATGTGACAGAAAATATGGTGGGTCACAAATTCGGCGAATTTGCCCCTACCCGGATTTACAGAGGCCATGCGGGTCATAGAAAAGAACAACGTTCAGCAAAGAAATAAGAAAGGACACGAAGATGCAAGCAAGAGCTTTGAAAAGATATATACCATCGTCGCCGTTGAAGATGAAAATCGTAATTGACCAGATTCGCGGTAAAAAGGCTATTGAGGCCTTGAATATTTTGAGATTTACTCCGAAGCATGCCGCAAAAGTTGCAGAGCAGACTTTGAAATCGGCAATATCGAATCTCAATAATAAAGCCGAGCAGGAAGAAATCAAAATCAGTGACGATGAAATCTTCGTAAAAGAAGTTTATGTAAACCAAGGACCAAGCATGAGAAGAGTACTTCCCGCACCCATGGGACGTGCATATAGAATCAAAAAACGCTCGAATCACTTGACGATTGTGGTTGCCACGCCAGAAGTGAATGCTGACGAAGCTTTGTCTGATGAAAATGATACAAACTAAGGAGTGATAAATTGGGACAAAAGACAAATCCGATAGGTCTAAGATTAGGTATCATCAGAAGTTGGGATGCCAATTGGTTCGACGAACGAAATATCTCGGAAAAATTATCCGAAGACGTGAAAGTTCGGAACTATATCCGCAATCGTAAGAAGAAAGCCGGAATAGCGAGAATACTTGTCGAGCGTACAGCCAAGCAATTGAGAATCACCATTAATACTTCGCGTCCCGGTGTGATTATCGGTCGCTCGGGCAAGGATATTACTCAACTCGAAGAAGAATTAAAAAAAATCACGGGCAAAGAAGTCAAAATATTAATCAGCGAGATTAAGAATCCAGAATTAGACGCATTGCTTGTAGCCGAAAATATTGCTCAGCAGTTGGAAGGCAGGATATCATTCCGACGAGCTATGAAGCAAGCAGTATCATCAACTATGCGTAAGGGAGCACAAGGAATAAGAATAATGTGCTCGGGCAGATTAGGTGGCGCCGAGATGGCACGCACCGAACAATACAAAGAGGGAAGGATCCCGCTACATACTTTAAGAGCCGATATTGATTACGGCACTGCCGAAGCATTGACAATCTATGGTATCATCGGTATCAAAGTATGGATTTGCAAAGGCGAAATAATCGGAAAACAGCAGTCAGATAAATAGACGGATAAACAATCATGCTTTCACCAAAGAGAGTTAAAAGACGAAAGACGTTTCGCGGTAGAATGAAAGGTAAAGCCTTCAGAGGCTCGACGATAGCATTCGGAGCGTTCGGATTAAAAGCACTCGAACCGCATTGGATAACTAATCGCCAAATCGAGAGCGCTCGTATAGCGATAAACCGCTATCTCAAGCGAGACGGAAAGGTTTGGATAAGAATTTTCCCTGATAAGCCTTACACGAAAAAGCCCTTAGAAACACGTATGGGCAAGGGTAAAGGTAGCCCCGAAGGTTGGGTAGCGGTAGTTCGCCCGGGCAGAATTCTGTTCGAAGTGGACGGAGTGAGCCGTGAAGCCGCCGAAGAAGCAATGAGACTTGCTTCGCACAAATTACCCATAAAAACAAAATTTGTAACACGTATAGATTTGGCTTAATTATGAAACCACGTAAAGCCGCAGATTTGAGAGAATTGACGACCGAAGAGCTTTCGATATTGCTCGTGGAGTCGAGAGAAACACTTTCGAAGCAGAGTTTCCAGCATGCCCTGAAACAGCTTCACGATACTTCGTATCTGAAAATGCTTCGTAGAGATATTGCAAGAATAAACAGTATTTTAAATGAACGTAGCAGAGCAAGTCAAAATGGATAATAACGAAGAATTGATGACAGGCGAACAAATCGCGCCGACGATTGGAGTAACTCCCGAAATCACGGGGGACACATCCGCCGAGCATAAATCGCACAAGAGAATACTCCAAGGGAAAGTTCGCTCCAACAAAGCCGACAAGACTATAATTGTTGACATAGTTCGCCAGGTCATCCATCCGCTTTACAAGAAGTATTTTAGGCGGACGAAAAGGGTCATGGCACATGATCCAGTCAACACCTGCAATCCGGGGGACGTAGTAAAAATCAAAGAGTGCCGTCCGTTGAGTGCCAGAAAAAGATGGATTCTTGTTGAAGTTGTTGAACGAGCTAAATAATCAGGAGTGAGAAATGGTACAGGAAGAAACTAATCTAACAGTTGCAGATAATTCGGGAGCAAAAAAAATTCGCGTCATTCGCGTATTGGGTGGACACGGGAAGCGTTACGCATCTCTGGGCGATATTATCGTAGCTTCGGTCAAATCTGCCATTCCGAATGGTACAGTGAAAAAGGGACAAGTAGTGAAAGCCGTGATTGTCCGCACTGCAAAAGAGGTTGGAAGACGCGATGGTTCTTACATCAGATTTGATGACAATGCCGCAGTTATTCTCAACGATAAGGGTGAACCGAGGGGAACTCGCATTTTCGGACCCGTAGCACGCGAGCTACGTGAGAAAAATTATATGAAAATTATATCATTGGCCCCTGAGGTAATTTAGGAAGGTGACGAAATGAAAGTAAAAATCAAAAAAAACGATATTGTAATGGTGATTACAGGCGATAATAAGGGTAAAACAGGTAGAGTGCTCGATGTCAATCAAAAGAAGATGACAGTGCTTGTGGAAGGTGTGAACCAACACATAAAGCACCAACGCCCCAGTCAGCGTAACCAAAAAGGTGGCAGAGTAAAGATGGAATTTCCGATTCATTACTCGAACGTGATGCTGTTGGATTCCGATAAGAACCCGACGCGAGTTGGATTTCAAAGAGAAGTAAAAGGCAAAAGAACCGAGGTGGTTCGCATTGCAAAATCAAACGGGAAAGCAATTTAAAACATAGATAGTAAAGAAAAATGGCAGTAAAGAAACAAGCACAACCGGCACAAAGCGGCAAGTCCGCGGCAAAGAAGGGTGATTTTGCTCCCGAGGGCAAGAGGCTTGAAAATGTTCCTCCGGGTAAACCTCCGGTACCGAGATTGTTCGAGTTCTACAAGAGCACGGTAGTTCCTGCATTGATGAAGAAATTTGAGTTCAAATCAATTATGCAGGTGCCTAAACTCGAGAAAATATGTCTCAACATGGGCGTGGGCGATGCAACACAGGATTTGAAGTTGTTGCAAAATGCCATCAATGAGATGGAGCTAATCGCGGGTCAACGTCCGACTGTACGCAAGGCCAAGAAGGCAATATCGAACTTTAAACTTCGTGCGGGCATGCCGATTGGCTGTATGGTAACCCTTCGCGGTGCGAGGATGTATGAGTTTTTGGATAGATTCATAAATATTGCTTCGCCGCGGATTCGCGACTTCAGAGGTTTCCCTGATAAGAGTTTCGACGGTAGAGGCAATTACACATTGGGCGTGAAAGAGCAAATTATTTTCCCGGAAATTGATGTGGATAAGGTAAACCGCATCACCGGATTTGACGTTACCTTTGTAATTCGCTCGGAGTCGGATGAACAATCGCATGCGTTACTGAGTGAATTCGGATTTCCGTTCAGAAAGAAACAGAATTAATAATAAAAGTTATAAGGAATATGTCGAAAACTTCGGTTATAGCAAGAAATCGCAAAAGAGAAAGATTGGTTGAAAAATACCGAGCCAAGCGTGAGGAATTAAAAGAGGCAGGCGACTGGGAATCTTTGCAAAAGTTACCGCGTAACAGTGCTCCGGTACGCTTGAGAAATCGTTGCGCCGTAACGGGAAAAGGCAAAGGAGTATATCGTAAATACGGGCTTTGCAGAAATGTATTCAGACAAATGGCGCTCGAGGGGAAAATCCCTGGTGTGCGTAAAGCAAGTTGGTAAAATTTATTTAGATTAATTTATATGCCGGTAACAGATCAAATATCAGATTTTTTGACAAGAATCAGAAATGCGGGGCAAGCAGGGCACAGGTATGTCGAGGCACCGTGTTCGAAAATGAAGCTTGCCATAGCCGAAATCCTCAAGGACCAGGGTTTCATAGCTGATTATGAAAAGGTCGAAGAAGGTCCGCAGGGCTTAGTCCGCGTACAATTGCGTTACTACAAGCGCAAGCACGTAATTAAAAAGGTTGTACGCATCAGCAAACCCGGTCGCAGAGTATATGCTCCGGTCGAAAAACTGCCTCGCGTGTATAACGGCTTGGGTATTGCCATTGTTTCGACTTCGAGAGGAGTCATGACGGGCAAACAAGCGAGAAAATACAACGTCGGGGGCGAAGTAATTTGTACAGTTTGGTAATTTTTTTAAAATAGGAGTTTATAAAAGTGTCGAGGATAGGAAAAATGCCCATACCCGTACCTTCGAAGGTACAGTTGAATGTTGACGGCAATGTCATCAGAATTAGGGGTCCCTTGGGCGAATTAGAGTTTAAAGTGCCCGAAGCGATTTCGTTCACATTTGAGAATAATGTGTTGCGGTTCGACCGAGGGAGTAACGAAAAACACGTACGCGCGCTTCATGGGCTGTCGCGTGCCTTGACAGCTAACATTATCGAAGGTGTCAATGTCGGTTTCGTAAAGACTCTTTTAATCGAGGGCGTAGGTTATAGAGCCGAATTGAAAGGTCAAAATTTGTTACTGACGCTTGGTTTTTCGCATACTATATTAATAATACCTCCGCAAGGGATAACTTTCGAGGTTGCAAGCCCTACCAACATTAAGGTGAAGGGGATTGATAAACAGTTGGTCGGTTTGATTGCGGCAAAAATCAGAAAGATTCGCCCTCCCGAACCATACAAAGGCAAAGGTGTCCGTTACGAAGGTGAATATATTCGCCGTAAAGCCGGTAAGACTTCGGCTAAATAATTGATTAGCAAGTAAACCAAAAGTAGGGTATAAAAATGAGTATATTAAAAATTAGAGCTAAACGCAGAGGCAGACGTAAGCTACATGTCCGTAAGAGAATTTTCGGTTCGCCTGAAAGATTAAGGTTGACGGTTTACAGAAGTCTCGACAATATCTATGCACAAATAATTAATGATGTCGAAGGCAAGACTGTGGTATCTGCTTCTTCGATAGATAAGGAAATTAAAGGCAGAATTACTCCCGAGATGACCAAGATGCAATTGAGCGAATTAGTTGGAACAGAAATAGCAAACAGAGCACATGCCGCTCAGATAACGAAAGTATCATTCGACAGAAACGGATATATATATCACGGTAGAATCAAAGCATTGGCGGATGCCGCGAGGAAAGCCGGGTTGGATTTTTAATCAGAAAACAGGAGCTATAAGTGGCAAATTATAAAGTTTCAGAGCTAAAGTTAAACGATAAGTTAGTTTATGTGGGTAGAACCGCAAAAGTAGTAAAAGGCGGCAGGAGGTTTAATTTTTCTGCTCTTGTGGTTGTAGGAGATGGTCAAGGTCACGTTGGTTATGGACTCGGCAAAGCGAGCGAAGTGGTTGATGCTGTTTTAAAGGCAACCGAGGCTGCAAAGAAAAGCATTGTGAAGGTGAGATTGTCCGAAAATACTATACCACACGAAGTAATCGGGAAATATGGTGCGGCAAAAGTTCTTATCAAACCCGCGACAGCCGGTACGGGAGTAATTGCTTCGGGTGGTATCCGTGCGATATTGGAACTTGCGGGCATTCAAGATGTGCTGACGAAGAGTCTTGGCTCGTCAAATCCGCACAATACCGTAAAAGCGGCTCTTAGGGCTCTCGAGTCTCTTGAAGATGCTTCAGCGGTTGCGGCTCGGCGTAATATTTCCGCAGAAAAAGTTATACATGGTTGATTAAGGAATAGCCATAATTGAAGGAAAGAATGATGAACAAATTAAAAATAACTCAGGTGAGAAGTGTAATTAATCGTATATCGAAGCAAAAGAAAACAATCGAAGCTTTGGGTTTGGGACGTCCTAATTATTCTAGCATATTGCCCGACAATCCTCAGACTCGTGGTATGCTCGAGGTAGTAAAACATTTAGTAACAGTAGAAGAAGTTTCAGAGTAACAATTTATTGGCAGTAAAATGAAGCATATAGGTAATTTAAAATACGCCGAGGGCGCAAAACAAAAATCTAAAAGGATCGGCAGGGGTACGGGTTCCGGTCACGGCGGTACTTCGACAAGGGGTCACAAGGGGCAGAAAGCTCGCTCGGGTGCTAAGGTTCGCATCGGGTTCGAAGGTGGTCAAATGCCTCTCAATAGAAGATTGCCCAAGTTCGGGTTCTTTAACCGTTTCAGAGTAGAATATCAAATTGTCAATCTCGATACACTTCAACGTTTGGTAGATGAAAATAAACTCCAATCCAGCAAAGTAGATTTCGAAGTATTGCTAAATCTTGGCGTGATTTCCCAAAAGCGTCTTCCCGTTAAGATTTTGGGTAACGGCGAATTGACTGCGGCATTGGATGTTACGGCTCATGGGTTTTCGCGTACGGCAAAAGAGAAAATTGAGTCAGTCGGAGGCAGGGTAACCGTAAATGAATAAATTTATCCAATCAGTTAAGAATATTTTCAAAATCGAAGAGTTGAGAGATCGCGTTCTTTTCACTCTCGGTGTTTTAGTAGTGGTCAGAATAGGTGCTCATATTACGCTACCGGGCGTTGATGTGAATGCACTCAAGATTTCTATTGCTAATGCCGACACCAATACTTTATTCGGATTATTTGACTTATTCGTAGGCGGTGCATTTTCGAATGCCGCAATTTTTGCATTAGGAATAATGCCTTATATAACGTCGTCAATCATTTTCCAGTTAGCAGGTGTAGTAATTCCCGAAATTCAGAAAATGCAAAAAGAGGGCGAAGAAGGCAGGAGAAAAATCACTCAATACACGAGAATAGTGACTGTATTCATTGCGATGTTGCAGGGATGGGGCATTGCCGTTAAGTTATCTTATCAGCAAGCCGGTGCGGGATTACCCGTAGTGCCGGATGCGGGAGCGATGTTTTTTGTTTCGACAATTATATTGCTTTCGGGCGGTACTATATTTATGATGTGGCTTGGAGAGCAAATTACCGAGCGAGGCATCGGCAACGGTATTTCGCTCATCATCATGATAGGTATTATCGCTCAGTTGCCTGCTGCATTGATGAATGAATGGAATTTATTGATGACCGGTGCACGTTTGTGGCCGGTTGAATTAATTGTAATAGCGTTGCTTGTGGGTATTATCGCCTCGATTGTTCTTATGACGCAAGGAGCCAGAAGAATACCCGTGCAGTATGCCAAACGGCAGGTGGGGAAGAAAGTTTTTGGAGGCACTACTCAGTATATTCCTTTGAGAATAAATACTGCGGGTGTGATGCCGATTATCTTTGCTCAATCCTTGATGTTTATACCGAATACCATAGCGAGCTTTTTCCCCGAAAGTGCATTTTTCTTGACTGTTTCGAGGTTATTCGACTTTCAGTCATATTTTTATGCGGCGATATTTTTCTTGATGATTGTGTTTTTTACGTATTTTTATACTGCGATTATATTTAACCCGAAAGATATTGCCGATAACATGAAAAAACAAGGCGGATTTATCCCGGGCATCAGACCGGGTAGCCACACATCAGAATATATCGAAACGGTTGTAACGCGTATTACGCTTCCGGGTTCGCTATTTTTGGGTCTTGTGGCGATAATACCGACTTTTGTGACGAACTTTTTCAACGTCAATCCCTTGTTTGCATCATTTTTCGGAGGCACGAGTTTGCTAATCATAGTAGGTGTGGCACTCGATACTTTGCAACAAATAGAATCGCATTTATTGATGCGTCACTACGATGGATTTATGAAGAGCGGGAAAATACGGGGCAGGGCCGGAAGTGCCGGAGGCTTTTAATCATTGAAAATTTATGAATAATTTCAGGGTACCGAAAGGAGCAATCAAAGGTCCCGACGAGTTGAAAAAAATCGAGGTATCGTGCCGAATTGTGGCTGAAACTTTGAGACTCGTCGGAAGGTATATTGCTCCCGGGGTCGAAACTATCGAGTTAGATAGAATTGCTGAGGACTATATCCGAAGCAATGGTGGTATCCCGGCATTCAAGGGTTATGGCGGACCTAAGAATCCTTTCCCGAATTCGCTTTGTATTTCGGTAAATGAGGAGCTTATTCACGGTATTCCGAGCCGCAGGAAATTGAAAAAAGGTGATGTTGTTTCCGTTGACTGCGGAGTTTTGAAAAATGAATATTTTGGCGATAGTGCCGTGACTTTTGCGGTTGGTAGTCTGAGTGAAGAAGACGAAAATTTGCTGGCTACGACTTGCAAAGCTCTCGAACTGGGTATTGAAAATGCAGTCGAGAACAATAAGGTTTACGACATATCAGGCTCGATACAGAGATTTGTGGAATCTCAAGGTTACAGTCTGACACGTGAGTTTACAGGTCACGGTCTCGGCAAGAGTTTGCATGAGTTTCCGTCGGTACCAAATTTCGTACCGCCACTTTTGCAGAGGAAATCCATGCCGAATGCTAAATTGATGAATGGAATGGTGCTTGCAATCGAACCGATGGTTCATATAGGTGATAAAGCGATTGAAGTGTTGAGCGACGGTTGGACGGTAGTCACCAAGGATAGAAAAAATGCGGCTCATTTTGAGCATACGGTTGTGATAGATAACGGGAAGGCCGTGATATTAACATTGAGAAATTGATTTTTTATGGCAAAACAAGATTTGATAAGGGTTGACGGTATAATTGACGAATCTTTGCCCAATACTCAATTCATCGTGAAGCTCGAAAACGGGCACAAGGTATTGGCGCATATTTCGGGTAAGATGCGTATGAATTTTATCAAAATCCTGCAAGGCGATAAGGTAACAGTGGAGCTTTCGCCTTATGATTTGTCGAAAGGAAGAATAGTTTATAGATATAAGTAAAGATAAAGCGATGAAAGTACAAGCGTCAATAAAGAAAAGGCACCCCGAGGACAAAATTGTGCGTCGGAAGGGTAGGGTTTATGTAATTAACAAGAAGAACCCCAGATACAAACAAAGACAAGGTTAATATTAAGGAGTGATATTGTGGCTCGTATAGCCGGGATTGATTTTCCGAAAAAAAAAAAAGGGTTT
>CAZWXI010000075.1:0-14882 GCA_964637845.1 uncultured Hyphomicrobiales bacterium
TCCCTCGGGTGGACCAAAAAAGCCGATTACGCCCGCGTCGTTGAGGATGGGGGTCGTAAATGTCGTCAAAATATCGTTGCTCGGGTCTCCGTCCACGGCGAACCCGTTAGGGTTGCGGACATGAAATTTGAGTTCAAAAGCATTAAATGGACCACCCGCAGGATAATCAAAATTGAATTGACCGATATTTACGACAGTTGTTTTACCTTCATCTAATGTTCCCTTCCATTCATATGTACCTTGAAAACTATTATTCACCCACCAATCAATAAAACAGTCTTTTAAAACAGTCTTGTTATTGCTTCGTAGAGTCACATTTACAGGATTATTCCCGACTCTCCATGGTCTGATAGGTGAATTGAGTGCTGTAATTTGCGCATCAGGAGGCCTTGGTAACACATCAACAACATAATCTTCACACTCTCCGTAATAATATGTACCGCAAGCGTTAGTAATCGGTATATACGAGCTCTCCATGTAAGAATACTCGCTCATTATTCTCATTCGTGTTGTACCTGCCTTAGCACCATCGGGAACTATAAAACTACCTTCATAACCCCACGAACTATACCCTCCATTTGAGTACCAAACTCTTTCAGTTGAAGCAAATGTTCCGTTTTGGTCCCAATCAATGAATATCGCCAATTCCATTTCATAGGTAAAACCAAATTCAATATAAAAGTTAACTTTGTCGCCTACTTTCATTGTAGCTTTCTTTGTTGAATAAAAAGTGTATCCCGGTGGAGAAGTCCACCCGGTAGAGTTCGACATATCAGCAACTTCAACATACTCGATGGCCATATAATACCCGGATGAATAGTAAGATGGTGTGCAATATGTTTGTGATTTTGCACTTTGAGTCATCAAACCAAGGATGCAAACGAAAAAACTGACGTAAATCAGCTTGGAAAAATTTGTAAAGAGAGCCATTGTAACACCTTAACAATTGTTTATAATAAGTTCTGTAAATAAATTTTCGACTTATGAACAAATAAAACTCTATTAATTAAAATTTATTAATCATTAATTATCAATAACTAATATAAAAAAAAAAACTGATAAATAAAAGAAATCTCACTTTCATATACATTTTAAAAAAAAATTATATGGTAAGTTCGCTATCATGTATAGTATAAACAACTCACAAGTAAATTTGTTACACAAAAAAATGAAAAAAGTTAAAAAAAGCAATAATTAATCAGGGTTCCATCCGAGTTTTTTACCCCCTATCAAATGGCAATGAATATGAAATACGCTTTGACCGCCTTCTTCATTGCAATTGATAACCAATCTATAGCCTCGCTCTGCAATTGCTAAGTTCTTAGCGATTTTTGTTGCAGCAAGAATCATCTTCCCGAGAAGTTCAGCATCTTCCTCAGTTGCATCATTGATAGTAGGAATTTGTTTCTTCGGTACAATTAGAATGTGAACCGGTGCTTTTGGGCTGATGTCGTTAAAAGCGATAAGTTCATCATCTTCATAAACGATTGTTGCAGGTATCTCTCTATTAATGATTTTTGTAAATATTGAATCAATCATTTCGCCCTCTTAAAAAAAAGCCCCTTGCAAAAGCAAAGGGCTATATTGTTAAATGAAATCAGCAATTAGCGAATTATTGTCATTTTACCGCTCAATACTTCGTTTTCAACTGTCAAGCGATAGATATAGCTACCATTTGGCAATGGTGTACCATTTGCATCTGTCGCGTCGAAAGTATAAGTTTTCGGACCACCGCCCAATACTCCATTTTCAAGAGTGCGTATGACTTTGCCGAAGATATCAACAACTTCAAGCTTAACGCTTTGAGTGGAAGGCAAGCTGAACTTAATTAGTGTTTGGTTAGCAAACGGGTTTGGAGAGTTTTGTTCTAATACAAGCGAACCAATTCTGTCGTAAGTTAATGTTACGATTTGCGAATAAGTACAAGCTTGGGAGCCATCTCTATCCATTTGACGCAAGCGATAATGATAAGTAGTGCCGACAGTAACTTCATTATCAGTATATGTGTAACGATTCATAATTCTTGAGTTGCCAACACCTTCTACAAAACCAATTTGGTCAAAGTCACCTTTGCCGTCTATTCTTCTTTCGATAAAGAAGCCGTAGTTGTTGTCTTCTGATGCTGTTTCCCAGAATAAGTCTATACCTGAGTTACGAACCTTACCGTTGAATGAAACGAGTTCGACTGGAATATCATCCGGACACCATTGATATGCTTTCGAGTTCCAACCATGAGCTTTCGGACCAAAGTATGGACGAAGCATAGGTATCCATGAGCCATTAGTTAATGTCTGTGTAGTACCATCAACTGGAGACAGACCCCAGTGATTCAAGTGAGCAAATGCCGGGTTGCCTGATGCTGGAGTAAACTCAACCCAGGAAAGTGTCCCGGTAACATTTTGGAATGCAAAATAGTTATCGTTTTGCAATCTGCCTTGTATCACTGTACGGAAGTTTTTGTCGAGATTTAGTGTAATACCGGATTCACCCCATATACCCATAAGCGAAACGAATGTAGCCATTGTACGCATGCCCATACGAGATGCGGAAGCACCGATTTCCATACCGGTTTGACCATCCTGCGACATGGCTATCCAATACGTACCTTTTTCCAAGACTTGAGGGTTGGTGAAGAAGTAATCAACGTATCTGTTGTAAATATTCTGGAAACCGGGACCACCACGTGTTGTAGTTGCTCTAATTATTTCATTACTTGTAATAGGTAGTCTTTCGCCACCCCTATATAAAGTGAAAGTAACTTGGTCAGCGGCACGGTTTAGACCACCCCAATAAACTGAGAATCCTCTTAATGTATCGGAGTTAAGCAAGTTGAATTTAACGGCGACTTGACCTGCACCACTACCACCAATAGCACCCGTTCCGTCAAGAATTCTGTCATAAGTCGGACCAGTTCTTGCTGTGCCCGCAGGGTTCAGAGGAACCAAGAAGTTCAGACCTTTACCGGGAATTGTTGGTACTGTTCCCGGTACAGAGTTAGCTGCTTCGGCAACCGGCGGGTCGTACGCGAAGTATCTGCCGAATCTGAGAGTAAAGAACGAATAAGTCGAGTCATTCTTTGGTACAAGGTCTGGTTCAGACATAACAATCATTGCATCGAGAACGTAGAACCCGATTGTATCAACTTGGCTTTGACGTGCATTCCAAGCAGGCATGTTAACATCAACTGTTCCACGTCTGACAAGATTGGAGATACTTTGGCTACGGCAGTAAATCGGTTCGTCTTCAATTTTTTCACCAATTTGATTTGTTCTGAATATCTTTACTTTTACAAAGAAGCCCGGAGCATCTATGTCAGTATTGTTGGATACACGAACCGATATCGGAATATTAGTTGCTTGGCTTGCAGGGACAAGTGTGTATGGCCAATTAACCTTAACTGAGTTCACTTCGATATCAGTTACTTCAGCTCTGTAAAGTATTTTGATATTGTCAACATAGAAATCGTCTGTATCATCTTCAATGCATGTCATACATTTGAGGTCGTTTGTAGCATAAACCTTGACTCTGAAGCGGAAGAACTTAGCACCGTCATTTTGCCATAATAGGAATGTGTCTGGAATAGCTATTGCATATTTTTTGTATTCCCAATCAAAACCATCATCATACGGGTCATGGCGTAGCGAATTGAATGTGCCACTCGTAGCACTTCCCGGAGGTAATAAAGTAGAGTCTTTGTTTGTTTCAAGGAATCCGATTAAATGACCGCCACCACCGTAAACTGTCAGAGCAGCCATATCAGTACGTGCGGCAAGAGCAGTACCTCTTTTAAATGGATGATGTCTCCAATCTTCCAATTTAATATTAGTAATACCATTGATACCATCGCTTGTCGGTTTTGCAAATTCCACTACTAATTCATCGGGAACAGCACTAACCGCAGCACCAGTAAGGTATGGGTCTAAAGGATTAGGATTTCGGTAAACTCTTGGTTCCGGACCAACCATGATTTCATCGCTGAAACCTCTTACTCTGTCTGGCTCGTAAGTAGCTCTTTGCACCGACAATGTCAATACGGGATTTGGCTTGCCGCGTAAATCAATCGGGAACGAGCGAATTTCGTCACCGCCACGCGGAGGTGATCTCTTGTCTTGGTATTTAGCTGGTGGCTCGCTGAAACCATGCATTAGAACACGATTCATCTTTATAACAGGCGAACGTAAAGTACGAGGCGAAGAAATACCCATCGGATAGTTCGCAGCTATGTAAGAACCCCTTGGAGGAAGTGGGTATTTAGATACGATATCGCCAGAAACCATTTCAGCATTAATATTTACCCATTTGTAAGCAGAAGGAATAACGTCGCCGGTTTCGGTATCAACGTGGAACTCAGTTCCGTCATCTTCGAATGAGCGATATCTCGTAATCGGATGCTCATCATAATATCTTCTCATTATGAACAAGTTAACATTGGCTGAGTCATCGAAAGGCCAATTATCTCGCAGTCTTTCCCCAGATTTCGGGTCAACTGCTTCTGCTATAATATAGGCACGGAGTTTACCAATATGATTATCAACAAACTCATTTGCCTCAAAAGGCGGGAATTGTACCTGGACGAAATAGTAAGGAGGAACACCATTGAAACCGGTAGCTTTAAAGTTGGCTACAGGAGTAAATTGGTAGTTACCGCCCGATACTGTAACTGTCTGACCTAAGCGAACTCTTACTGAGGGGTCGCCCATACATTCTTGAGAATTTGTATCAGCCAAACCTAAGCAGAGTTCGTCAATCGGAACTAAACGATTGTAAACAACTCTGTTTGTGATAACGTTGCGAAGTTGGAACCTTGCACGGAATTTCAAATCTTGTTTAACAAAATTAACGCCGCCTGGACCTTGGATTTCATTTGTCAAGTTTTGCATTAAAGCGACAGGTTGAATAGCACCCAATCTTTCATGACCGGCTAACATTTCATAATCATCAACCAAGGTTGTCGGGATAGTTTGTGTGAATTTAAGTCTGTCGTTCTCGTCAATTTTCGGGTCTAAACTACGTACACGATATTGAATGTCGGCTACGCGAATTGTATTCTGCCATTGTTTAAATTTTACAGATGTGCCTTGTCCGGGATATTGGTCAATAAAGGCATTTGAAGTAAATCTCTGGAAATAGGTTGTACCTTGAATATATTCACCGGCCCATGGTGAACCATCAGTAATACCGCCTTTGCCGAAGTTGACGTGACGAGCAAAGCCACGAACACCACAAGTAGTATTGTATCTAATTACTTCGCGAGCGGGAGTTTTTCTGAACGTCGTGTTCCAACCGTCCGATAATCTGACGAAGTGTATTGTGATACTACTGTCAACAGCTGAGAGAACTACGTGGGCGTCAACTGTTACATAATTCTGGGTTGTATTGGGTCTTACATCTGAAGGCATTGTTACACCGCCGAATGGACCATTAAGCGAACCCTTGGGTTGAGCATTATAAAATGCGATTATAAGAGAGTCGTTGGTATAAGTTCTCTTATAGAACACCATACCGTGCTCGTCGCGCATTTTGCTCACGGGTTCGTATTGTGAGAACATCATGTCTCCCCAGAATACCGCTATTAGTGCAGTTTTTGAGTTTGGTGGAATGGCAGTCATGACATCCCCCCCGCGTGCACGAATACCGCCTAAGGTATTGCTAGGATTAAAAGCTGTCGGGTTCAATGGGTCCATACCGAGTACAGAGAATTGGTACCCGAAGTTATCGGGCGTTCCATCAGTTAGCCCGTTTTTGTATTGTACATTGCCTAATCCGTCTCGGGAAGGAATACGTAAACCAGTTGCCGGGTTGACAGAGTCTGCTGTATTATTCCAGTTACGAACCCAAAGAGTATCGCG
Source organism: uncultured Hyphomicrobiales bacterium (assembly GCA_964637845.1). GTDB lineage: Bacteria > Bacteroidota > Ignavibacteria > Kapaibacteriales > UBA2268 > PGYU01. The sequence continues at coordinate 5,850 of CAZWXI010000075.1, forward strand.
TCCACGAACACCGCCTGCGAACCAGTCCATACTCATGGGGTCATAGCAATTCGTTGCTCCTGGAGGAATAACGCGGTTACCATTCGGGTCGTAGATATATCTACGGTTTGTAAGAGCGATGACTCCGTTTGTTGATACATAGAAGGAGTCATAGCGCAATCCGTTAAAGTAGAATCCGCCTTTGATACCTAAGGGTATCGGTCCGGCAATAGCTTCATCGGTCGAATCGGTAGGACTTTCCCAGAAGTTGGCATCTGCGGGCTGGCGGAAGAAGGGAAGACCTTCCTGCCTATTATTATCCCAATATGCTTTTGGAAGCATACGAGGGCCCTGAACTATCTTTCGCCATAGTTCTGGCTGATAGCTGGTATCGACGACAGTAGGGTTTGGACGCATGTTAGGGAATCTAACAGCATCTATGGATTCATGAGAATCAATCCAGAAATAACCCGTAGAAACTGCTGCATTTCGCGGGTCGTTTTGTTGAGTCGTTTCACTGAAATTTCGTGGATACGAAGTCGAACCCGAGTTAAATGATGCTGGCTCTCTAAGCCTACTTTTCCTGAGTAACTCGTCCTCGTCTGCATCTTTGTCTTTTGCAAAGCTTACATCGAGTGGCAATGCTATCAGGATTGCGAGAAGTAGTAAGTACTTTTTCATGAGTAATACCTCATATTATTAAAACAAAATATTAATTAAATAAGTTAAAGCAATTGTTAATTTCATTGTTATCTTTTAAATCTCCAGCCTTTATCTTCGAATTCGAAGACCCAGCCGACGATTTTTCCTTCATCAATGGTTTCAAAGTTGTCCCAATATTCGTTTGTGTATGTAAATCGCGAACTTGTATCATCGTTAGGAAAGGTATTTGAGTGCGCAATAATATTGCTAATTCTTTTTTTCCATTCTTCGAAGTTACTCGGGCGCAAATCAATCCACCCTTCGTAGCACCATGTGTTGATATTCTCGGCAGTAAGTTCGAGTTTGGTGTCTCCGCGTCTTACGGGAATTTTAATATCATTGCCTCGGACATAGCTCTTTCCGTCCGGGAGCAAGACTGCTATGCCTATTGATAAAATCTGCGAACGCAATTGAATATCATTATTGAGTAATTCATAAGCTCTTTCGGATAAGTAAGCGGCACCGTAGTCATTTACTTTATTCATTGCTCCAACGATTTTTTTGAGGAAGTATGCTTCGTAGAGCAATTTAGACAGTCTCGGTGGGCCAAGGAGTTCAAAAGCAACACTATTGACACCGAATTCTTTTTCCAGTTTATCGAGTTTGTTCATCGCAATATTCCTAAGGATACCGCCTCGGTAAGTAGGTCCCATGGTGAAAGCATCGAGACCTTGGATTACATCTTTACCTGTATTACCGCCTCTTATTTCATGAACGAGATAGTCGGCAATTTCCTCTGGTGTAATAATTTCCATTTGCCCAAGAGCACTTATCGCTTGAAACTCGCCGCGGGAGAAAATACCGTTTTCGCCTGTGTCAATGAAGACTGATTTGAACTTTTCGCCTGTGTTATTAATATCGGTGTTATCGTCAAATTCCAGCCATCCTTCAGTTGGTTTTGCTTTTTCAAACGGCATATCAACTAATTCAATGGTTTTGCCTTTGCGTTTTACTTCGCCGTAGGCAATTTTTTTCCATGCGATTGCGGCAGTGGGTTTGATTTCCTTCACAAGTGGTCCGTTAGGTGTGCGTGCTAATACATACAATAATAGGGTTTGAGCTCCGGCAACTGCATTCTTGGATAGCAATACTCTTGAAGGACGCTCTTCACTGTGTGTATAGGGAATATTGAATCCCATTCCGCCAGTGCCGCTTGTGCCGATTTTAAAATACATTTTCGAGCCTGCATCCTGCAAACCTTTATATAAAAGTTGTACATGGCGGATCAACTGCGGTATGTAAGCACTTGCTATTATTTGTTCGACGAGTGCTTCATCTAAATTCTCGTTTTCTATTCTTTTAATTGCGTTAATGGTTGTATTGTATATGTCGAGATATGCTATTGCTGTGGCTGTGTTGATGCAATCTATTACTATGTCGGGTTTAAGTTCGGTTATAAGTTCATACAAAGCCGAATTATTAACAACATCGGGAGTAAGCTCGTAGAAAATGTCTTTTATATGTGTTTTACGTCTTTCCGAGACACCCAAAACCTCCTTGAAATCTATATCTTTCCAATCGGTACGGGTGAAAACGTTGCCCCAACAAGCTTGAAACATTTCGGGATTTCTGTCGGGATATTCATTTCTTAGCATTTGTACGGCATCTTCGGCTTCACTTTGTTTGAGTGACGATACAACCAAACAGCCGGGATTGTATTCCATCAACTTGTGACAGATTGCCGCTCCTACAAGTCCCCAGCCTCCTAAAACGAGAATTTTTGATTCTTCAATGTTCATATTCAATTTCCGAAAAAAGTTTTTAAAAAATGCACACAATAACTTGTAAGTTAATAAATTCCTACATTTTAGCCAAACTTTTTTTTCTATTTCAGCGTTTCGCAGATTCCAATTTTCAAAGAACATATAAAAAAAATGCTTTTTTGTCTCACATAGAATGACACAAAAAGGTTCAAAATATCTCACTATGTTTAAAAAAAATTTTGAAAAACTTAAAAAAAATGATATTCTGTGTGAATTTTACACCTTTTATTAAATCGGCGATTCTGTTTTTCATTGAAATTATATTTTGAGAAATACGACTAAGAAACAGTTAATACGTGTTTTCGTTCAATTTGTTGATTAAGGTGCAGTATGTTTTTCTACATAGTTATAGCGGCAATCATTGTTTATTTAATAAGGTCCTCAATTGTGTTTTTGGGCTCATTGAAGTCCAAAAGGCAAGATACGATTGTGGCTAATCCAACATATAAGCCGTTAGTTTCAATAGTTGTACCATCAAGAAACGAAGAAAATAACATTGAGCGTTGTATTGAATCGCTGATGCAAGTGATTTATCCCGCCGATAAATTCGAAATAATCGCGGTTAACGACCGTTCTTCGGATAAAACTGCCGACATTTTAAACAATCTGGCTGAAAAATATTCAAGCCTAAAAGTTGTACATATCACCGAAGCAACGGCCAATCCAAATCTTAAAGGTAAACCTGGTGCTCTTCATCGCGGGATTCTCGAATCAAGAGGCGAAATTGTGATGATGACAGATGCAGATTGCACTGTACCAGACACTTGGGTCGAATCTATCGTCAATTATTTCGAAGACGAAAACGTCGGCTTAGTACCGGCATTTACTTTAATTAAAAACAAAAGGGAATTCGAGAAGATTCAATCGGTAGAATGGATTTATATGCACACATTAGCGAGTGCTGGAGTTGCATTAGGGAAACCGCTTGGATGCTTCGGGAACAATCTAACTATAAGGCGTTCGGTATATGATGATTTGGGCGGATACGAGAACATAGATTTTTCAGTAACCGAAGATTTGGCATTATTGCAGGCAGTATGTAAAGCAGGATATAAGGTTTTCTATCCATGTAGTCATGAGACGGCGGTTACTACATTACCGTGTGCAGATTTTGCCGAATATATTTCCCAACACCGTCGCTGGGCTTTGGGTGGATTCAACTTAGGATGGGTTGTGCCTGTCTTTGTTTTCACATCATTTATTGTTTGGTTGGGATTATTTATTGCACTTATTGCGGGCAATATTCTTTGGCTCAGCGCAATCTTGTTTACCCGTGTGTTTGGCGATTTTTCAATTATAATATCATCAATGGGAAGGTTAAAACAAAATCATTTACAGAGCCGGATTATAACATCTGTTTTATATTTCATGTTTATAGAATTGATACTTCCGCCCTTGATGATAAATAAGAAAATCGTTTGGAAAGGTCAAGTTTTCAAGAAATAAAAAAAAGCGGCTGAATCGAACAAGAAACAGCCGCTTATGAAATTAAAACAAGATTATTTAACAATAAGTAAACGATTTGATAATCTCACATCATTTGTTCGCAAGGTTACATAATAAGTACCGCTAACCAAATCAGAATCTTTGGCATTAATTGTAATTTCGTGGCTGCCTTCTTGCTTGAAACCATCAAACAATACTGCTACTTCGTGACCTGCAAGGTTAAACAATGACAACTTAACGTTATTTGATTTTGGCATGCGGAACTGGATAATCGAGGTACCTTGCACAGGATTAGGTACTGCCGCATTTAAGATGTAACCGTTGTGGAATTGGGCAGTAATATCCGTTGTACCCGAAGCAATCTTAATTTCTGCTTCAGAACTGCGAGTATCACCGCAATCGTTGCTGATTGTGCAATAGTAAACGCCTGCGTTTTCTGTTTTAGCATTTTCGATAGTATATACCGATTTATTCGCACCTGAGAGAGCAACACCATCTTTATACCATTGATATAGCAAAGTTTCATTATCATTATTACCAATTGCGGTGACTTCGAGTTCGATTTTCCCATTTTCGGTGACTGTTGTAGATTTAGGGTGCATCGTGATTTCAGGCAATAAATTAACTTGCAATGAAGCTGAAGCGGAAACAATAGTAGTGCCTACACCTTGAATTGTAGCTCTCAGACTATAATTTCCTTCTTGTGCTTTTGTCGGATTGAGAACAGTCAATTTGTTAGTTTTTGCACCCAAATAATGTTTACCATCTGAAATAATAATACCATTGCGTAACCATTGATAATCAATATTCAATCCGGCAGCAGTTGTAGCTTCAGCTTCAAATTCCACGCTTTCGGAGCCAATACAAGCCAAAGAAGCGGCGGGTTCGGATACGAACTTGATTTCTGTTTCCATAAGCGTAAATAATGGTGACTTTGCAGTGTTGTTGCATCTACCCGTTACAACGGCGTAATAAATACCCAAATCAGTACGGCGGAGGTCTCTTATTGTTAAATAATCTGATTTCGCTCCTGATATACGAGCATCATCGCGGACAATTTGGTCATTTTGCCCGTCAACATATTTATACCATTGTACCTTAATATCGTATTGCTTATAAATTGGATGTCCTTTTTCAAAGCCGTTTACATGGGCTCTGAAACTAAATACAGTTGTTTGACCCAATACTTCACCGATGTTTATATTGCCTGCGGGTTCAACAAAGCCAATGGGGCGAGCTATATAAACAGCTATCCGGTCTGATACGACAGACTCACAAGTATAATCTCCGGAAACTACGGCAGTATAAACACCTGCATTATGGTGTCTTACTCCCTTAATAGTTAGAATTTCAGCGTTTGAGCCTGAAATATTGCCACCATCTTTCAATGCAACACCATCTTTATACCATTGATATTTGAGGTCGCTCCCGTCGGCTGTTACATAGATTTGGACGTCTTCATTGGGACAATAAATTGCAGATTCTGCGTTTCCGAGATGAATGGGTGTATCGTAAACTCTGAAAGGACCTGAATAAGTTGAATTGTAATTATGCTCTGATGATACTACATTTAGAAATATCGGTGAACCGGTATAATATTCGCGACGCATGAACCAATCGTAGTAACCTTTTCTTGCGTCAACGTTTGATGCAAGCATTTCCCAATCACTTTCGCCGCGTTGCATCCAAATATTGACCGTACTTGTGCCGCGAGCGTCAAATGTTATTCTATGGTTTTCATCATCATTGCAAATGCTTTCATAAATAGTGGGGCGCAGATTGTTAATTGCAGGCAATTGGAAAGGAACAAGGCTTTGCTGATTGCCTTCTTTCGGTGGATTTATACTGTAATTGCTGCTGCTTGTATTGTAGCCTGCCCAAATTCCATCTGAGTCAGTCCATTGATTTACAGCGTTACCTGCTGCATCGTATTCCACAAATTTGCGGATACCACCCGGGAGATTATTCGGTACGATTGTTGCAAATGCACCGGGAGTGTGTTCATAATCTGCATAGAACCAATGTGCCTGGTGTGGAAATCCCGGAGTTTGTAACGTCGAACCATTCGGTTGAACAACAGTTGCGGATACAGGAACATTGTCCATATCATAAAGAACAATATAGTTCTTAGGAGTAGCTGGACTCTTTGGGTCATAAATTCCTGAGGCAAAAAGAACACACGAGGGGTCAGTTGGAATGTCCACCTGCAATTCGTCGTCATCTTTTCTTGGACCGTCACCTCCGTAATTGCCGTCACAATTAAAGTCGTTTTGGCTTGTACTGTATCTTAAAACCGCTGATTTGGTTGTGGTATATAACCTCGAAACTTCTGAACCCTTTTCGGAACCCAAAGCAAGCAACCAGTTAACTCGATTTCCTGCGGTACGAACATCTAAGTCATTATCGGAGACAACAGCCATCCAGACGAGTGCCGTGCCTGTATTATCAGCACTCAAAGATGATGATTCCAAGGAATTGTTTAAAAATTTACCTGAGTTATACGTATAAAAATCATTGAAATATTGCTTGTGCATGTTTCTTCCGCCTGTGAATACTAACTCCTCTGCGTTAGGTATATCAATTATCCAACCTGATACGAAGCGATAAATAGTATTGGGGTGGAGTCCGTTAACACGTACTAAAGCAAAGTGAGGAATTCTGCCGTTTCCGCCTTGGTCTAAGAAAGTGCCTTCACCTTTGATATATCTCGGAATAATCATTTCGGTCATTGTGGGTTGTGCAAGGATGTTGACATTTGTGTTATTAGAACTGCCAAGGTGCGAAGCACTTACTGATACATTATAATTTGCAACATTTGAAAAGCGAATGTTTTCGAACTTTGCAATACCTTTTTTGAATTGTGCAGTCAAAGTTCCTGTAAATGAACCACCCGTAACGTTCAAAGTTGCATTGAATCCTTCATAGTGCTGATTAGGCATACCGTAGCTATTAAGTGCATGTACTTCAATAGCCGGATGTACCGAACCAACGTGACCTCTTTGGTAAATATCAGCCATTAGAATGGGCGTTTCACTTACATTGAATACTCTGTCAATTTCCATTAAATTCATATCGCCCGAGTAATTGCCTACTATATGAGCACGTAGGCGAATTTGCTCCGCCATATTATAAGTCAATCCCTTGAATGAATAGTAAGTTTGTCCTCTGGGCAAAAGAACGTTTGTAACACCTGATAATGTGCCGTTACCATCGCGTAACAAGAGTTGCAACTGCTTATCTTCTTTGAATGAATTAGTATTTCCGTCATCGTCAAGGAATTGGACAATTGCAGTAAAAGGTACGTTTTTCATGGGTTGAGCCGGTGAAATCGTCGTAATGGCAATTTGAGTAGGTTCATTACCGAAGTCTTTGCCAAAAGTAGTCCATGACAAATCATCAATTACAATTTGTCTGCCGAGATTACGAAGCTCGATTACAACGTTTCCTTCAATATTGATATCGTTTACCTCGAAAACTTGAACTTGTGTATTATCAAACGAAGTGGATTTTGCTATTGCAATTCCGTTAATGTAAAGTTCGACTTGTCTTGCTCCAGCACCCGTGAATGCTTTTTTGAGCAAGCATCTGAAATTAACGATTCCATTCGGAACGGGATTGGAAAACAATCTTGCATTGTAAGCGGGAAAATCTCGCAACATAAGCCCTTTCCCGTTTATCGTGAAACCGGCATCGCCACGACCGGTTACATAATTCCATGTTATGCCGTTGTTGCCGACATAGCTACCGTTAGCATAAGTAGTGGCGGGGGCGTTATGGTTCTCGAATGTTTCGACAAAATCCCATGAATAAGCATTTAGAGCACAAAATATTGACAGTGCTGAAACCAAAAACAATTTAATCTTTAAAGACTTCATATGTAACCCTGATATATATTAAACATATTTCTTCAATTATAGACAGTTCCGGCATTCTGTACCGAAGATTACTTACAAATTTAATCATTATTCATTTGCCGTTGCAATGATTTTTCTGTTAAAATTGTTAACTTAAACTTAAAAATATAATGTTTGCAAACAAAACAATATGATTTTTTTGTGCTATATATGGTATGGCATAGGAAAAATTCTGAGATTTCTTTTATTTATCAGTTTTTTTTTGTATATTAGTTATTGATAATTAATGATTAATAAATTTTAATTAATAAAGTTTTATTCATTCATAAATCGAAAATTTATTTACAGAACTTATTATAAACAATTGTTAAGGTGTTACAATGGCTCTCTTTACAAATTTTTCCAAGCTGATTTACTTCAGTTTTTTCGTTTGCATCCTTGGTTTGATGACTCAAAGTGCAAAATCCCAACCTACTTACTGTACTGCTTCCGGCACTTGTAACGAAGAATATATCTCGAGTGTAACGTTTGGTAGTTACCAGTCGGGGACCTTGAATTGTCAGGCTTATCTATTGTTACCAAGCACTTATAATCCAAAATTAGACCTTGGCAAAACATATACTCTGACTGCAACAATCCAATTTCACTATGCAAGTGACAATATTACTGCCTGGATTGACTGGAACCAAAACGGTAGTTTTGAAGACACCGGCGAAGCATTCGTATTACAAACTTCTGGGACATCAAGGACTTTAGACATCAGCGTTCCTTTAAGTGCCAAACCCGGTAAAACGGGGGTTCGACTCCGCATGGAGTATGCTCAAAATCCTAGACCTTGTGGTACTACTGCTTCCGGATGGGGTAATGTAGTGGACTTTTATATTGACCTTGTTGAACCGATGCCCGATGCCCATATAACTGCAATCACGACACCCGCTAATCTATTTAGAGTAGGCAATCAGCCCATAAACGTAACCTTACGTAATAGTGGTGACCTAAATTTAACAAAAGTTGACGTTGACTGGTATATCAACAATATTTTGCAAGGGACTCATGTTTGGACCGGAGTATTACCTAAGAACAACTCTACGTCATTCAAAATCGCCGATTTCAATTTCAACTATCCGGCAAATGCAACAGTCTTTGGTAGTTTCGAAATCAAAACAATTGTCAAAAATGCAAATGGACTACCGGCTGATGCAGACCCGACGAATGATGTGTTTACCGTAAACAGGACCCCCATCCTCAACGACGCGGGCGTAATCGGCTTTTTTGGTCCACCCGAGGGA
>CAZWXI010000076.1:0-14637 GCA_964637845.1 uncultured Hyphomicrobiales bacterium
ACTTTAGTTATTCATAGCTGCAAGACTAAATAGATTGTTGGTGTATATTACTATAAATATAAAATCTTTATATTAAATTTTTAAACTCCTGAAAGTTTGCCTCTATAAACATAGAACTCGATAAAAAAATTGTAGCTTTATTGCTATTATATTATCCGAGTGCGACATCGAGCATCATCATAACAGCAAACCCGAGCATGGCACCTATTGTGGCAGTATCTGTATCTTTGTCTTGTTGTGATTCGGGAATCAGTTCCTCGACAACTACGAAGATCATTGCTCCTGCGGCAAATGAGAGTGCAAAAGGAAGTATTGCACTAAATTGTACTACTGCCAAGGCTCCGAGCACTGCGGCTACTGGCTCGACAATTGCCGACGATTGGCCATACATGAACGCCTTTTTACGTGAGAACCCCTCACGCCTAAGAGGTACTGCAACAGCGATGCCTTCGGGAAAGTTCTGTAATCCGATACCTATTGTCAGAGCAATTGCAGCCGTGAGCGATGCCTCCGGCATATCTGCCGCCAACGCTCCGAAAGCCACACCTATGGCAAGCCCTTCGGGAATATTGTGCAAAGTTATAGCCATTACAAGCAACACACTACGGTGCCACGAAGTTCTGATGCCTTCGGCTTCATTAGATGGTAAACCAATATGCAAATGTGGCAGAAACCTGTCAAATGCATACAGCGCAACTCCACCGCCCAAAAAACCTATAGTCGCAGGTATCCAAGGTATCATACCCATCGAGTTTGCCATTTCGATTGCGGGATTGAGCAATGACCAAAATGATGCGGCTATCATTACCCCCGCCGCAAACCCAAGCATTCCATTGAGGAATCTTTTATTCAACTCTTTGAAGAAAAATACTGTCGAGGCACCTATCGCCGTCACACTCCATGTAAATAGCGATGCTATCAGTGCTAAAAGTACTACATCTTGTTTACTTGCCCATTCTATCATTTTTTGTCCCGCTTTTTATCGAAATTTAATATAATCGGATGAGACAACAAAAATAATATTTTACAAATTCAAAAAACAAGTTTTTTTACAAATAGTTTGATTAGTTACGGTGTAAGATGAATCTTTAGTGCTTTGGTTTGCTGGAACGCAACACTCATAACCGAAATAGATTGCCAAGAAATGAATGAAACAGAAACACTTAAAGCAAAGAATTAGTCTTAACTACCTGAAAGGCGAAAAATTTGAGATACGATGTTTCGGGCATTGGAGGGTAAATTGGGTGGTCGGGTGCTTGGAAACCGCGATATATAAGATTGATTTTCACACTAGCTTTTTTAGCGGCGTCAAGCACCAAGCTATAGAATACATCTTCATAAATGTGATATGAACAACTTGCCGTGAGTAGTATGCCCCATGGTGATAGCATTGAGAAAGCAATTTTGTTCAACTTGGTATATGCAGCCTTAGCAGTTGGTATTGACTTCTTGTTCTTAGCGAAAGCAGGGGGGTCGAGAACGATGATATCCCACTTTCGGTGAAAATTCTTTTGCAAAAAATCAAAAACATCATCACAAACGAAATTAATATCGAACATGTTAAGCTTGGCGTTTTGGCGGGCTAATCCAATTGCATAGTCGGAAATATCAACTCCTGTAATGTTAGTGGCGCCACCTGCGGCGGCACTCAAAGCAAAAGCTCCGATATTTGTAAAGCAATCCAGTACGCTCTTGCCCTGAGCAATTTGCTTAATAAAAGTACGATTGTAGCGTTGGTCGAGGAAGTATCCTGTTTTTTGCCCTTGTGAAAGATTTAAGTTGAATCTAAAATTGTCATCATTTATTGTAATTATCTCGGGAATTTTACCGAAAAGTATTTCGTCTTCGGTGCTTAACCCTTCAGTTTCTCGCGACTTAGAATTAGACTTCAATATTATTCCTTTAGTTGCAGGATTAATTTGTAAAATTGCATCAATTATCAGCGTTTTCAGTCGCTCAAATCCTGCCGATTGTATCTGAACGGCGTAATAATCGCCATAACGGTCAATGATTAAGCCTGGGAGGAAATCTGATTCGCCGAATACCATCCTGTAAATAGTTGAATTACTAAAAATTGCAAGCCGACGATCATTTGCATCAATGATACGTTGAATTAGTATCTCGTTTAATTTATTAATGGAATGCGCAAGCAATAATCTTAATGAAATCAAACTGTTGGGATTATAAAAGGCGAGCCCGAGCCGTGCATCGTCCGCCGCAATAACATCTATTACTGTGCCGGGTTCGTGCTGAGGAACTTCGACAAGTTCATTGCTGAAAATCCATAAATGTCCGTTTTGGTACTTATTTCCGTATTTTTTTACTTTAATTGCGGATATCAATTTGTCGGGGTTGCCCATAAGTCGTATTCTTCGGCTTTGTTTATAGTGACATTAATAATATCTCCGTCTTGTAGTTGTTTTTCTGTTTCGACAAAGACTACATTATCAACTTCGGGTGCATCGTGCCGGCTGCGAGCCAAATAACGACCATTTTCACGTCCATCAATCATAACTTCGATATTTTTGCTTACCTTAGATTGATTTTTGCGAAAAGAAATGGATTGTTGGAGCAGCATAAGCTCGCCTCGTCTCTCGTCTTTGATTTCTTGAGGGATGGGGTCACCGAGTGAAAATGCGGTAGTTCCTTCCTCATGCGAATAGGTAAATACTCCGACTCTGTCAAGCTCGTATTCATTAATGAAATCAAGAAGTTGGCGAAAATCGGCGTCAGTTTCATTCGGGTAGCCTACTATAAAAGTGCTGCGAATTGCGACATTCGGAATTTTTTTGCGAATTGTCTCAACTAATTTCTTGATTTTAAATGCTTTAATTCCGCGCTTCATAGATTTTAAAACATTGTCGGATATGTGTTGTAGAGGAATATCAACATAATTACAAATCTTTGATTCCTCTGCAATTACGTCGAGAATATCATATGGAAATTGGCGCGGATAGGCATACATGAGGCGTATCCATTCAAGCTGTTCAATTTGTGCGATTTGTCGCAGTAAATCTGCTAAAACCTGCTTTCCCGAAGTATCTTTACCGTAATAAGTGCTGTCTTGGGCAATGAGAATTAGTTCTTTTGTACCTTTTTTAGCGAGTCGCCGAGCTTCGTTAATTAGCTTTTCACTAGATTCAGAAATATGTTTGCCACGCATTAGTGGTATGGCACAGAATGAACATTTTTGGTTGCAACCTTCGGATATTTTCAGATAAGCATAATGTTTAGGAGTGAAAATTGCTCTTTCGCCATGTAAAATATATTTTGAATCCCCTTTGAGAATTTTGAGAATTTTTTCGTCAGAGTTAATTCCAAGGAAAAAATCAACGTTTTTAATTTGCGTACTCAATTCTTTGTTATAGCGTTCACTGAGGCAACCAGTAATAATTAACTTCTTCAATTTGCCTCGACGTCTCATGTCAGCCACTTGCAATATCAGTTGTACGTTTTCCTCTTTAGCTGATTTGATAAATCCGCAAGTGTTAATAATAAGGGCATCTGCATTATCTGCATTATCGGAATATTCAAATCCGTTAGCAAGTAAAAGTCCTGTAAATCGTTCGGAGTCAACGAGGTTTTTGGCGCAGCCGAGCGTCATAACATTTATGCTGTTTATTGTTTTATCTGAGTTGTTTTTTCGCATAATAATTAAAGAATGTTTAATGTTGAATACAACGAATAGACGTTAAAAAAGGAAATTATAAGGGGGTACGCTTTTCGGATTTTCGCATCCAGATATTTGTCAAATGAGAAATTCTCTCTTTGCATCTATCCTTGACAATTGCAAATTCCAAACTGTAACCGATAAGAATGAATTGGTAAACTCCCGTATCACCCACGCAGCGAATCGCATCGGGTTTATTTAGAAAGTAAACATTGCCTTTGTCGTGCCAGAGTGTACCTTCAATTGTCACTCCCGAACCATCGGCAATGTTGACTACAAAAGTCTCGTCTGGGGATATAATAAGGCGGCTGCCGTCGTAGCGGCTTATCCAAACGCCGATGAGTTCATTGTATTTTTCGTCCTCATCTTTGTGTGCGCAAGACGTCAAGAAAATTATTAAAAATATGATTAAGATTTTACGCATAAACAAAATTAAGCATTATTTGCAACTCGGACAAAAAATCATGAAATTACTTCACCGAATAAAGTGGCAGAAGTGGAACGAGTAATTTTGCAATTAACAAGTTGCCCCGTATTATACAATTGCTCGGAATTATCGAAAATCACAACTTTGTTTGTGTCGCTTCTGCCTTGCCATTCCTGTTTGTTCTTTTTGCTCGGGCCCTCGACGAGTACTTCGTGAATCACCCCGTGTTCAAGTGTGTTTAACTCTCGCGATATTTGATTCTGTAGATTTATGATGTCATTCAATCTGATAGTTTTGACATCGGACGGGACGTCGTTCTCCATCATGAATGCCTTAGTTTTTGAGCGCGGAGAATAATTAAACATATAAGCACCGTCATAGCGGACTTCCCGCATCAAATCGAGTGTTGCTTGGTGGTCTGCTCCGGTCTCGGTCGGAAATCCGGATATAATATCGGTTGAGAGTGAGCAATTAGGGATATATTCTCTGATTTTTCGAATACGTTCCAAATAATGCTCGGCAGTGTAGTGACGGTTCATTAATTGCAGTATTCTGTCAGAGCCGGATTGAACGGGCAAATGAATATAGTTGCAGATGTTTTTATGTTTTGCCATTGTTTCGATTAAATCATCGGTCATATCGTATGGATGCGATGTCGTGTATCGAATTCGCAATCCGGGAACAGTTTTGGCACATTTATCGAGCAATTTAGCAAAGTCCACCTTATTTTCCATGTCTATATAACTGTTTACGTTCTGTCCTAAGAGTGTAACTTCTCTGAAACCTTGCTCGTAAAGATCAACAATTTCTTTAATTACGACGGGATAGGGCTTCGAGCGTTCTCTTCCGCGTGTATATGGGACAACACAGTAAGTGCAGAATTTGTCACATCCTCGCATAATCGAAAGCCATGCACTAATGCCTTGTGTGCGAAGCGGTATAATATCGTCGTATGTTTCGACTCTGTTCAATTTCACGGCTATACCGACTTCTCCGTTCATGGATTGTTCTATCATTTCTGGCACGCGACGATATTCATCGGGACCGACAACAATTGACACCAAATCCTGATGTCCTACGAGTTTGCCACGTAGTCGTTCAGCCATGCAGCCGAGTATTCCCACGAGCAGTTTTGCATTGCGTTTACGATAAAATCGCAATTGTTCGAGACGTTTGAATATTTTTGCTTCGGCATTGTCTCTTACTGAGCATGTATTGAGAAGAATAATATCGCTTTTTTCTATTTGCTCGGTCACTCCGAAACCTGCTTGAGCCAAAATTCCTGCAACGATTTCGGAGTCGTTTACGTTCATTTGGCATCCGTAAGTTTCGATGTAAACGTTCATACCGTTTGTCCCTATTGTACCCTCGAACGGCTTGGGATTTGTTACGGATTTACTGTTTAGTATTTGTATATCTTCAAACATTATTTTTCCCTTATTTTATCCAAACTGAAATACCCCGGTCCCGATATAAGTAGAGTAAGAAAAACTATCGCAACTTCAAGTGGATGAGCGAATCCTAAAAATCCGTCTGATAGATTGATTCGGGAAATTAATGCTACTACGAGGGTCAAGAATAAAAGAAACGTTACGGGCAGGTGAAATAATCCGATAATAAGTAGTATCCCGCCGATTGCCTCGATAAGACCCGCCATGAATCCGAAAATCTGATGCCCGAAATTGATTCCGAGATATTTTACGGCACTGCCAATAGTTTCCCACCTTTCCGGTCCGCCGAGTAATTTCGGGTAACCATGAAAAATCATAGCTGTGCCGATACCGATTCTCAAAATCAGGAGCCCAATATGCACGCTTTTTTCATCGTAAATGTTTTTCATGTAATCACCGTAAGTATATAATTTTATATAGACGTATTAGAATTTATTTTAATTTTCGAGCAAAAACTTATTGTTGTTTCAGAAGGGTTTCAATCTCCGAGCATTCTTTCTCGAGTGTAAAATTCAATGCGTATTCAAAAGCTGCGTTTGTTTTATTGCGGAAAGGTTCAGGATTTTTGAGAAATAATTTCATTGCATCAGCTAATTTTGCGCTATCGCGAGTTGTGAATAATTCGGCGTATTTACCGTATTGTGTCAATTCGAGTGTTCCGCCATTAGCACTTGCAATGACGGGCAATTTGAGCAACATCGCTTCGAGCGTTACCATACCGTATGCTTCTGATGAAGACGCCATAATTAAACAATCAATAGCATTCATGACATTAGCTACATTGTCCATAAAACTCGCGAAAATGACTCTTTCGTCAAGTGAATTTTTCTTTATGAAATCGTTCATTTCATCATAATAATTATCCTGTGAATGAGATTTTTCGCCCGCAAATAACAATTTAACATTTTCTTGCTTACCAAGCATATTCATTGCTTTAAGAGCAAGCAGTTGTCCTTTTTGGCGGTCAATTCTGCCGATTAGTCCGAATAAAATGTCATGTGGTTTGATACCGAACTGGTTACGGTAATCCTCACGGGGCATTTCCGGCATGAGTTTATTCAAATCCACACCTAAGGGTATAATTCTGATTTTCTCTCGTGTTATTGGGCTCAGACGTACTACGTCATCAGCCAATAAATTCAAAGGGGACACCCAAAAATTGATTTTCGAATAGCGAAAACGATGAAAAACGTCTTTTTTTTTTCGACCAATGTGCATGTGTTGCTGATGAAGCAAATTAATTTTCGGGTTAAACAGCTTTGTGTTTGCAAGCAAACTCAAATCGGGATGAAAAGTGGTAATGACGTTTTTGCATCCTAATTTAGCCAACTTAAACGCAAGTTTCCATGCTGAAAATAAGTCAAAATATTTCAGAAACTTTGGTTGAATGCGACAAGGTATTTCGAATTGTTCGCACTTTTCGGCAATTAGCGAATTTTTAGATGCGAAAACCATTATTGAATTCCCTCGTTTTCGCAGTTCTGCGGCGAGTTTGAATGTGTTTAATTCAAGTCCCCCGCAACTGCGAGAACTACAAAATATAACCGTATCAATTTTTTGAGCGTCCAAGTTAACATCATATACAAATTTTATCAATATTTGTAACAAAGGTAAGAAGATTTTTGCGGATTTTTTATAATATGTTGGATTTTGATGTTGTTATCGTAGGTGGTGGAGTTGTTGGGCTCGCATGTGCCGAAAAACTAAGCGGTAAATCGAAAGTGCTGTTGGTAGAGCGTCACGAAAGTTTTGGTCAAGAAATAAGCTCACGCAACAGTGAAGTGATTCATGCAGGTATCTACTATAAACCGAACTCGTTGAAAGCAAAATTATGCGTTGCTGGAAAGAAGATGCTTTACGAATGGTGTTCCGAAAAAAAAGTACCGTATCGGAGATTAGGTAAGTACATTGTTGCTACAAATGAAGCGGAGTTACCAAAATTGGAGCAACTGTATCGCAGTGGAATCGGTAACGGAGTAGATGATTTGCAAATTGTATCGCAAGTGGAACTGAAGCATACCGAACCAAATGTATATGCTGTTGCGGCAGTATGGTCGCCGTCAACGGGAATAGTCAATACACATGAGTTGATGCGAAGTCTCGAAACCGAGTCAATTAAACAAGGATGCGTTGTGGCTTACCGACATGAACTGGAGGGGATAAGTAAAATTGAAAGTGGTTTTGCTCTATCTATTAAGTCGGGAGATGACAACTTTGAAATCGTCTCAAGATATTTGGTCAATTCTGCGGGACTGAATTCAGACACAATTGCAAAACTTGCCGGAATTGATATAGACAAAGCGGGATATAAACTTAACTATTGTAAGGGACATTACTTCAGATTAAATCCATCAAAGAGAGGAGTTGTCAGTCATTTAATTTACCCCGTGCCACCTACGAGCGATGAGAGTGTTGGCATCCACGCCACAATTGATATTGCAGGAGGGATTAAATTTGGCCCTGATATTTCTTACATGACTCGGCGTGAATTGGACTACTCAATACCCGATCAATTATCTGCACAATTTATCGAGAGCGTACAAAAATACTTGCCTGATATAAGATTAGAGGATATAAGTCCCGACCAATCGGGTATTCGCCCAAAGTTGCAGACTAAGGGTGGTGAATTTCGTGATTTTGTAATACGTAATGAGCGTGATAAAGGTTTGGATGGATTGGTGAATCTGATTGGAATCGAGTCGCCCGGATTGACTTCATGTTTAGCAATAGCAGAATATGTTGATAGATTATTGGATAACTAATCTTGGGATTCTGATGTGGAGCTTACAAAATTAGCACCTACTAAATCGGCAAGTTTGAGTACTGCATCAACGTATGCACTGGAATTATTGTAATGGAATACTGCTGCTCTCATATTTTCGTATTCATTGCTCCAACCATTTGAAACAAGATAGTTGGCTACTGAAAAAATCGCATCTTCGACGTTAAATAAATCAATTGTTCCGTCGCCGTTACCGTCAACAGCCCAATTCATGTAGCTTACAGGTAGAAATTGCGATATACCGAAAGCGCCGGCCCAGGAGCCACGTATATCAAGAATATGTTCTGGGAGTTGCTGATTTATTTTTTCCATAGCGACAAGTTGCTCTATAGCCCAGTTCGCTTTGCGCTCGGAACGTCGGTAAATAAGCTCTCTTAGTCTTTTGAACTCGTTTTTGTCGCCTTTAAAATTTTGATTCAAGTTATCGAGGTTTAATTTAATGTACTCCGGTTGATTGCACATAGCTGTACTCAAATACACGCTTGCAACGTGGTGATTGCCTAAATAAGATCCGTGACGAGTCTCAATCCATAATATGGACGCAATAATCTCTTTCGGGATGCCATAATTAATTTCTGCAAGGTGCAATGTGGCAAGGTTACTTTCCAAGAACTTGACTGTATTATTTACCGAGCGGGTATTGTAATGCGAGTTGTAGTCAGCTTTGTTGAGAAAACCCGTAACGTTTATTTTGACATATTTTTCGTCGAATGAAGTGCGTTTGTCGTAAATCAATTCAAAGATGAAGTTAGAATCAACGCCTTGTGCGACAAGTTGTTTGATTACAGGTCTAAAGAATTCGAGTTTGCTGAGGTCTTTGTCGGTAAAGTTTGTAGAGTACATAATTTTCGATGACGATAACACAAGTATCGCTGCCATCAAAATTAATATGTAATATTTTCTCTTGCCAAACATTTTTTCAACTCTTCACGCTTATAAAGTATATATGACATAAACGAGCAAAAAGTTACAAAGTTTTATCTATTTTAGAAAAAAGTAAATAATTCTGTTTCAAAACCCGGTATATTAGCATCTGAGAGGTTTGGTGCTAGAAGTTTCATTAGCTTCATACATATTTTAACTTTACCGATATCGGGAGCGTAGTAAAATTCGAGTTCACGGCTAAGTTTTAGAACTACATTATTTAATCCGATTTACGAGATGGTCGCTTTGCAGTCGAAAAGAGTGGGAATTTGCCACTTTGTCTAATAAGACGGTAAATTCAGAGGGGCTAGTGCCGGACCTACCCAGTGCTTTAATTGTTATAAAACCGGAAGTGGCTCCTTGCGGTACACGAACTCTCATGGACATGGGATTGCCTTGAATTACCGTATCGGGATAAGCAACTGCATTACCGCCAAAGAAGACTTGGTTTGCAGACTTAATAGCGGAGAAGTTTGTACCTGTAATTACTATTATATCGCCCGGGAATCCTTGATTCGGCTGTACGGAGATGATTTTCAAGTCGTTGCCCGGATCAATTGGATTATTGTCTTCTTCACAAGAAGACAGCCAAAGCAGAGCGAAAATCAATAATACGTATTTAAAAATTTTCATATATTTGTTCAAAATCTTGTTAAACAATACTTATCATATATACGAATAAATATACACAATGCAACACTCTTATTTCATGTGAGAAAATTTATTTTTTCACATTGACAATAAAAAAGTATTTTGCCATAAAGTAAATTACTTTTATATTTGTAGTTCTTAATTTATGATTTGTTAGAAAGTAATATATTTCAAGCTGAAAAAATGAATTACACAGGACCAAAAGTCAAAATATCGAGGAAGCTCGGAATTAACTTAACGCCGAAAGCAGGAAAAATTGCAGGTAAGAAGCCTTATCCGCCGGGGCAGCACGGCAACATGAAACGCCGTGCTAAGCAATCCGACTACGGTAAGCAATTACTCGAGAAGCAGCGTCTGCGTTTACAATACAATATCTCGGAAAATCAAATGACCAGCTATTATCAAAAAGCCGCTCACTTGAAAGGTAATACAGCCGATAATTTGGTACAATTGCTTGAAACACGTCTTGATTCACTCGTTTATCGCGCTGGTTTTGCGAGGTCAATTTATGCCGCAAGACAGTATGTCGTGCATGGTCACGTTTTCGTTAACGGTCGCCGTGTAAATGTCCCATCATACCAAGTGACAGTAGGCGATACTTTTATAATAAAAGAAAAGAGCCGCAGTCTTGCGTGTTTCCAAGAGGCGATTCGCAGTTCGGGTTCTCCTGCTTATCTCGATGTATCAAAGGCGGAATTTACTGCAAAGTTAGCTTATGTCCCCGCTCGCGAAGAGGTGCCAATTCAATGCGAAATCTCTCTTGTTGTCGAGTATTATTCAAGATAATTCATTCAATGTAGAAAATTCAGAAAGCCGTTATTTAAGCGGCTTTTTTTCGTTTTTTAAAGGAATTCATTTCCGATGCGTCAATTTTTTAAAATAAACTTTCATATCTCACGATATATCAGAAAAAATTTTTCCCCGATTTGAAACTAATTTTTGAATTGACTGTTTATAAGGTTTGAAAGAGACAAATTTGAAATTATTTATAACTAAAACAGGAGATAACATGTTTTGGACACCCGAATTGGCTATAACTCTCGAAGATGCGCCTTTTCCCGCAACAAAAGACGAGTTGATTGATTATGCAAACAGAACCGGATGCCCACAGGAAGTATTAGACAATCTTGCAGAATTGGATGACACAGATGAATTAATTGAAGGCATGGAGGACCTTTGGCCCGAGTATGAAGATATCAATTCCGAAGAGTACTTTTATAACGACGACGAAGAAGAGCAATATATCTAATCTCGGCTATCATTTTTTAAAGCGGGAAAACTGATTTTCTCGCTTTTTTCATTTTTTAAATAGTTAAATTGCATGCTGTCTTGTTTCGATTTTAGAAAATATTTTGGCTATGAGTAAATTTATTCGCTCTATTGTATTTTTGGGTTTGCTCTCAATTTTGTGGAGCGAGTGCCTGCTCATAGCTCAAACAAGTTTCATCTCACAAAATTTGTTCCCCGCACGTAGGATCCCGCAAGCATTTGAAATAGGCGAAATAAGGTTCGAGAATAATATTACGTTCTCGAGTGAATTTCTTGCAGAATTAATAAGCACAAAAGCCACTCGCATGAGTTGGCAACATCGAATCTTTGAATATTATTATGACAACGTCAAGCAAATCGGCAAAACACCGCAAATAATTGATACTTCATTGGGTATTTTTCTTAAGAACCACCTGCACGAAATAAGCCACTTCAACGAACAAATTGCAAACTCGGACGTGGAAACACTATGGAGCTACTATAATACCAATGGATTTCACTTTGCGGAAGTGAGCTATCGTTTTATTCCTGATTCTGCACGGCGCCTTAATGTATTAATATTCGACATCAAGGAGAGTGATAGATACAAGATTGATACTCTCGTATACCTTGGATTGGAGGATGTGGATAAGATTTTATTCCCAAACATCAAAAGTATAAAAATAAACCGTCGAGGCGATTATTTCCGGGAGGAATTGATTTTGGTGGAGGTGGAAAATATTCAGTCGCTTTTACTGAACAACGGCTATTTTTATTCAAGTTTTCGAATTTTACCCATTGCGATTAACCCTGAAACATTGACTGATAGTATAACTGTTGTTTTCAATCCGGGTCGCCGACAAACAATTTCATCAATTCAATTTGTGGATAGCTTGAAAAATCAGAATATCGTAGTAAGACCGATGAAAACGGCGCAATTGGACTTTAAAATCGGTGATTGGTACAGCCTTAGGAGCATTCAGCGATCATTGAATAATTTGAATTCTTTGGGAACATTTGAATCAGTATCCATTGATACGAGTTCCGCCTTTGTGCCATTGACGGATAGTACTCTTTCGATACTCGTGACCTCGATTTACCGAAAGCAGAAGGAATGGAGCGTTGGTTTGTTTATGAATAATACGCAGGTTGACAACTATACAAATGTCGGTGTCGAAGCATCAATTTTTCATCGTAACTGGGGCGGAGCGGCTCAGTCGGGCACTCTTTACACAAATGTCAGAGCGAAAAACATCAGCGATATCATAGCGGGTAACAGAGCCGAGTATGAAGGACAAATCGGTTTGAGGTTGGCTCAACCATTGATTTGGGCGATTGAGAACATGAGAATCGGCGGTGCGGGAAGAATTTATTACTCTTATCTTAACGTTGAGCAGTTATTCAATATTTCGGCATGGTTTACCAATATTCGCTTCCCGATTAATTTAACGAATGAAACATATATCAATCAAATCATAGTTGATTTTAATTTTGAACTTCAAAATCTTGTCAATTATCTTGACGTTCAGAAGAAGCAGAATTTGTCCGATACATCGGATGCAAGGATACGCCGTTCATTTGATTTTTATCGTCAGCTTTATCATTATTTGAATGAACCCGGGCTGAAGCTCGCTACGGCAAATATTCTCGGCATCACGCTAATAGGTGACAGCCGCAATCATCCGTTTTCACCTACGAGTGGTGATTATTTTTACGGCTCCGTTGATGGATGGAACTTTTTCCTTGCACATCCTGTTTTATCGGGTTTAGCCCGCTATTTGCGTCTGCAGACGGCATATTCCATCTTTGCACCATTGTCGGTTGATAATACTTTTGCCGCTAAATTACGCAGCGGCGTGATTTTTCGTTTTGATAAGGAAAATTCCTATGTACCGTTCGAAAGACAATTTTTCGCAGGCGGTGCTAATAGTGTACGTGGCTGGTCGTCGCGTGAATTGCATTATTCCCGTTATGAACCAAATTCGTTCGCACCAAATGATTCTACATACAAAAATGATTACTTGCTTTATTCAAATCTTGTTGGAAGCAGGGTACTGTTGGAAGGTAGCTTAGAGATGAGGTATAGGTTCCCGTATATAGATGGTTTGAACGAGATTGTTGCAGACCAAATATCAAAACTCGGTATAACTGCTTTTTTGGATTTTGGAAATGCTTATCATTGGTTTATTGAGGGCGACGATGACATCACCCGAATTACATTTCTGGATTATTTCACTAAACTGGCTTGGGCATTGGGAATAGGTTTGAGATATGATACACCGATTGGTCCGCTTAGGTTCGATATAGCATTACCGCTTTATCGCCCAAACTATTCTCTTCCTGATTATAAATTGTGGAGCGAGCATAAAGCATTGAAAGATTTGAGATTTCATTTTAGTATAGGGCACCCGTTCTAATTTTTTTATATTCGTAATTATCATGAAGCCATCATTACCGCAAAGAATAGTTTGTCTGACAGAAGAGACCACCGAGACGCTTTATAAGCTCGGAGCAGATTCCTTTATTGTAGGAGTAACGGCTTACACGGTAAGACCCCCTGAAGCTAAGAAAACGAAAAAAGTTGTAGCACGATACATAGATGCTGACTACGGAGAGATAATTTCACTCAAACCCGACGTGGTATTTGCATGGTCGGATTTGCAGGCAGAGATTGCCGGAGAACTGATACGTCAAGGAATTGAGGTATTCACGTTCAATCACCGTTGTATTGAAGGCCTTTTGAGCATGATTCTAAAAGTTGGAGCCTTGGTCGGCAAATATCCGGAAGCAGAAAAATTAACTGAAAGTTATATAGCCAAAATTGAAAGCGTTAAACGAAGAACTTCGCAATATGATTTCCGCCCGGTTGTTTATTTCGAGGAATGGTACAATCCTCTGATAACAGGAATTTGTTGGGTGAGTGAAATCATAGAAATATGCGGGGGTAATGACCCATTTGCCTCCCACAGAGAATTTTACGACGCTAAGCGTAGGATTTTGCCTTCGTCGGATATAATCGTTGATATCAATCCGGATATAATATTGGCATCGTGGTGTGGTGCTCCATTCAAAAAAAACAGATTGCTAAGGCGCCAACACTGGCATCAAATCAAAGCCGTCGTGAACGATGAAATTCATGAGCTTGATTCGGCAATCATCTTACAGCCCGGTCCTGCGGCTATCACAGATGGCATTGATTTAGTAGATAAGATTATAGGGGGATACACATTAAATCGCCCAAAAACAAAAGTTTTAAGTGACATTTGATAATATAAAAAAATTGAAATAAACAGAAAAACCATTAAAGTGAAACAAATGAACATAGAAGGTAGAATCACAGGAATCAAATATAAGTTAGCACTTACTCAAGAATTAAAAGAAAATGATTTTATATTCTAACTTATCGGATGTAACTATGGATGGTAAAAAATTAAAAAGCGAAGCTGTTTTATGCTTGATATCGCCTTTGCTAAAAGGTGAAATT
>CAZWXI010000077.1:0-6220 GCA_964637845.1 uncultured Hyphomicrobiales bacterium
AATCTTATCCTGCGTCCGTTACCTATGTACACGTTGTCGTATTGTCTGTGAGGAAATCCTCTGACAGCGGGGTCAGGGTCTGTTGCTGCTTCATTCAATGTGCTGAAATAAGACACTGTTGACCAATTATTCGGATTAGTCCAATCGCCATCGTTAATACTGTAAAAAATATAAAAATTAATTAAACCTGCTTGGTTACCAACAATAAAGTCGCCTAAGAGTATATCTGAGCCAATTAATTCAGTACTCCCGAAGTTTAGGTTCACGTTGTTTGCTTGAGTATAGCCAATACCTCCGGCATTAGCACCGGTATATGCAAACTGCGGCGTATTTAACAAATTACGTGTGTCTGTACATGCGAAAGGAGAACCATCGTTTGCTCCTCCATTGCTTGCGTACATTGGCTGCCAGTCAACAGTATTTGTCCACCCTCGAATAAATGATATCTCGGTGCAAGCATAATCATCGACGTTAGCGTCATCACCGGGTACAGCATACGAGGCTCTGACATTATAGTTTCGACTGCCGCGGACAAATGTAGAACCACTTGGAAGGGTAAATCTCCAATATTTTGGTCCTATAACACGTGCAGGCGAAATTGAAGGACTGTACATATTAAGGTGATAAGGATGTGGTCCCATTAAAACTCTGGCGCCTAGATATCCAGCCGAACTTCCTCCACCGGAAGCAAAATCAATATAAAATGGAGAATATCTGGCTGTATCACCGACTTCGAATTCTATTGCAGGGGCATCGCCTGCAGGTATCCATTTTCGCATTTCGCCGTCAACCCAACCACGTGCACTTCCTGCATTTGATACCGTCGCACCGTTATTAATTTGGACATAAGCATTCGGGCGCTTTCTTGCATCTAAAAGGGTCTTATTCCCGGAAATTGTTGTAAAATTCAAATTGTTCAAAATCTGGACTGCTGTATTATCCCATAATTGCACGCGACCGGTATTTTCAGGTTTTGATAAAACTAAATTATAAAATTGAACTGGACTGGCGTCTAAGTTTGTTATCGTATCACCGCCTAAACCTGCGAAAGTCAAAGTTCTTATTCCATGGTTGAAGGTTGTTCCAGCATCACGCCTGAAATTACCATGTAACACTACGTCAAAATTGGAACCGAAATTTAAAGTACCGGAATCTATAAATAGACTATCTCGGATTATTAAGGTCTTTGTAGGTGATGCATTTATCGTTACAACATCTGAGGATTTGTCGATTACTAA
Source organism: uncultured Hyphomicrobiales bacterium (assembly GCA_964637845.1). Taxonomy (GTDB): domain Bacteria; phylum Bacteroidota; class Ignavibacteria; order Kapaibacteriales; family UBA2268; genus PGYU01. The sequence continues at coordinate 1,239 of CAZWXI010000077.1, forward strand.
TGTTGCCACTGTATCGGGTAAATCATTTACAGGCTGAGTTTGAGTTGCTGAGCCGTAATATATAATATGCGAGCGTCCGTGATTTCCGAAATTATAATTTCTGATACTTGTTCGGATGTTACCGAGAGTTCCTGTAGCTCTAATACCGTTCGCATCTGCAGTCCCGACAGTACCGTCTTTTTCTATTCTGAATGTTCCCGTTCCTTGCAGTAAATTATTTCCTAAAAGAATTTTACCGCTTGAATCAATTCTAACTATGGCTTCTTCATTACCAGTGCTGTCGACGTTTACATTCAAATTCAATATAATGGAGTTGCCATTTCCGATATTGGCAATATAATGAGGAGTAAGTTCTCCGGGAAAATTACTAGCGGGTGAGCCTCCATATGATTGCGTTGACCAATTTGATTGTTCGCTCCAATTGCCGCTTGCTCTGGTGAAATATTGAACTAAGACCGGTTCGCCAATAATAAATGTGCCGAATGTATTGAGTTTTGATATCCTTGTGGAATTAGACAAGCGTTGAGTCATAGTTGGGTACGTGGTAAACGTGTATGGTCTTATCCATTGTGTACCGGTATGGTGTAAAATATCAAAATTGGCTGTATCGGCGCTATTTCGGATATCACCATTAGGAGAGGCACCGGGAATAAAAGTAATTCGAGCACTGTATTCCCTTGAAGTACCTAAGGCAAAACTACCACCCGTGGGGCTACTTATGAGAAATTGTCTGGCAACATGTTTATCCGGTTTTATAAAACTATTTGCCGGGGTCAGTCCTGTAGGAGTAGCATCATTCCATGAGATAGGTGATGTTGTAGTAGTTATAGTATCACTATAAACGCCTATTAAACCGGCAGCGCCGCCTGCACCTGTAAATTCAAGAACTACGGGGGTGTAACTTGTATTGTAACCCACTTCAAATGTCCTTGTTTGAGCACCTGTGCCGACATTTTTTCGTAATTCACCATCAACAAATCCCCCGCCTGGGCGGGTCAAGGTTCCCAAAACAGTTACAAATCGGTAATCCACACCGATGTGAGACCTTAGATTGCCATTTGTGAGTGTCAGATTATTGTTTACAATAACACCATTGCCGGGTGAACCGACTGTTTGAGCGTTAACTCCCGCGTTGTTATTTATTGTCAAATTAAAGAAATTCTGGTCGCCAATCGTTTTGGTTATCGCTTGTAAACTGTTTCTATTAAAATGTACAGTTGAACTATCAAAAACGAAAGTACCTTTATAATTTAGCCAATTTCCATATAGTGATAAATGTCGATTGCCTAATTTGAAATTAGCTGAACTGTCGATTTTTAAGTTACCGTTTACTTTTATATTATCCAATGGTTCGACGATACCCGCTCCCGCAAAAACAACATTATTGAAAGGGTTATCATTTGTATCACGCGAAGTGATATTTTTTGTGACAAGAGGAACTGTTGACCTAAATATTACTGTCCCCGTGCCGGGTAGAAAATTGCTGCCGTTTTGATTGAGCCAATTTCCTTGAATCTCGATATTGAAATTGTTGGCATCGAAATCAACATTATTGTTTAGCGTTAGGTTATTCAGCACCTTAAAAGTAGGTGAGCCACTTGATGATAATTGTTTTGTACCTGAACTGTCCAGTATCAAATTGTGATATTGTAAATAAGTTGACGTATCAGCAGGTGATGCGGGTCTTGTAGGGATGAGTTGAGTACCGCCGTTTTTGTTGAACCTGACAGTTGAACCATCGGTAAGAAAAGCGAAAGTATTGTTTGCAAAATTGAGTTGACTGATATCAAGTGAATTTCGAATTATTATTTCTCCAGAATTAGGAAAAGTTACATTTCCGCCGCGAGAAGCACTTGAAATCTTAAGATTATGATATGTTAAGACTCCGGGAGTCGTAGTTGTTGTTGGTATTGTAGTATTACCTGTACCATCGAAAGTAACTCGGCCAATATTAAATGCAGGCGATAGATAATTTGTAGGGAATGTTGAACGAATTATCAATTCTCCGCTATCCATACGCAGTAGTCTTCCCGCTGTATTTCCGTTAATTGTTGATGAAGCTAAATCCAGTACACCTTCTTTTATGATGAGCGAATCGATTATAGCAAAATTTTGGTCTAATCCAAGTGTGTCACCTGTGGGCTTATTGACGATGATGCTCCGTACATTACTTGGGATACCGGTACCTGTTTGTTGATATCCTGTACCTATAAACTCATAAACTACATTTGGGTGATAGCTTCGAACGTTAGTCTGAAATTGTCCCACAGCAGTAGGTGATGAATAAATACCCTGTTGGTGACCAATGCCGAGTGTTGTATTGGGTTGAATTATTACTGAATCTCCCGTAAAGACGACATTTCCTTCGATATATAATTTACCGGGATTGCGACCTTCAGTTCCGTTTTCAAGTGATAAAGTACCAACAGGAGCGACAGGAGAATTTACTGTTATAGTATGATGCTGTATTCTGACTTTATCGGATTGCTTATTTGGAGCAGTAGAGGACGGTACATCATCAAAATAGACTTTCGACCAAGTACTAGGGTCGTCCCAATCACCTGAATCACGACTATAATAAGTCGCCTGTGCTACAACTACCTCACCCGCGGTCCAGTCTCCATTTACTGAGTCGGTTTTTTGAGAATAGAAAAATTTATTATTAAAGTCAACTACGTCGTTATCAGCTCCAGGATTAATTCTCCAAAATCCTAACGGGTTATTATATGCGGGAGTGAAAAACAAAACCACATATGAACCTTCATTGCCCTCAACTTCAGAGGAATGATAATAAAACTGTACTGTTATACCGTCGTTATTGAAATTTACATCTTGCGTTACGTAATTCCAATACTTTTTTAACGACTTATCTTCGATTTCGACAGAAGGATGCTCTTGTGGAACTGGTTTTATACCAATTTTAGGATTTGAGCCGAAGGAAGCACCGCCACTTAAAATTCCCATTTCAGCTGGAGTGTAAACACCGGGAGTACCAACAGGAAACGTAATATCAACGGGTGTGGTTTGCGTGCTCGGCAACCTTCTGACCAACCTGCCTCCGAGAAGAGGATCAATACCACTTCCGATGTTTATTATGCATTTTGTACTATCGAATGATGTCAAATCGTTTTCATAAAAGGGGTCTGAATAGATATCAGCTCCTACGGCGATAATAAGCTCGGAATTGACAAGCTGAAACGAGCCATTCAGCAGACGCAAAAAATTATTTACAGTAAGGTTCGTATTTGGGTCGAGAGTGACATGATTTGTGCCTGTTTTGTCAACAACAATACGATTAATCGCATAATCAGCCAAACCGCCAATTGAATCAGCCGAGCCTTGTACGAATGTTAATAAACCATTGTTATTCTGTATGTAAGAACCGTAATTAAAAAAACCACCGCTTACAAAAATATCTGACTTCGTCCCGCCAGAATGTGTTAAAGTTCCACCAGATTCAATCGTTATACCGCCATTTATTTGCACAACAGCATTTTGCGACAGAAATACACTTGTGCCTCCACCCTTTATCGTAATGGTACGAGCAGTAACTGACGACAATGAAAATGTCAATAGAAGCAAAATTAAGAGGGATTTTGCTAAAGTATTTCTCGATATATTAGTTGATAGAAACATCAAAAATTAATTAGCTATAACCCACCAATTTGAACCATCAGAAGCTAATATATGCCCATAAGATTGAGAGAAAGAGTAAATTGTATTATTGTCAATTTTTTCTCCTGAAACAGGATATAAATTTATTCTTACTGTCGTAGAATGCTGTAATTTTCTTATATAAAGAGTTCTTCCCGGATATGAAGCAGCGGATGGTAAATAGACGCTTTTAGAGGTACCAGTGAAGTCGAAAACAAGAGCTTCATCATTGTCACCAATTGTATAATCGGATGTACCTGTTAGGACTTTAACGTTTATGGTATTAGATGCGGCAACAGTTCCCCACGAGAGATTGCCACTACCGTCATTTTTGAGGAAAGTTCCATCGCTTCCTTGAGCCATAGGCAGATTATAAGTAATATTGCTACTTTGGGCACGAGCTTTAAAAGCAGTAAAATGATTGCCGTCATCCGAAGGTTCGTAGAATCTAAGTTCCGAAGCAGCACTGGTGTTGAGTAGCGATATATTGCCCGTCACTTCTTGGCTTCCAGCAATTTTCGCACCAAAAGTTTCCCAAGATGAACCGCTGTAAAACTTTATATCGTTAGTTGTATTGTCGAAATATAAAGCACCTTTCATAGATGTATTTGGGGGTGTATTTTGCGGTTGGAGAATTATAGCAATAGGGTCTATATTGCCGTCAACAATCAAGTCTTGTGTAATTCTTACGTCACCGGCAATCAGAACTTGGACTGTGTCATGTGGGGCTGTTGTTGTATTGATGCTTATTTTACCGTCATCAAAAATTCTCATTCGCTCATTATTATTTGTGAAAAACAGCATATTTGTTGCTTCACGATTTCGCAATTCTGCATTGCCGGTAGAGTCAACACCAACATCAAAACCGTCTGTCGCAGTCGTGCCCGTAGTGGTGCCCGCAGTAAACTTGTGGTAACTTGCAGTTGCATCTCCCGCATCTTGATGAACAAGAGCTGTCGGAGTAGTTATACCTACACCGATATTAGTTCCGTCATTTGCTAAATTACTTGTGGCTACCCAATCTGTGCCATTGTGCCTTAATGTTTGTTTATCAGTTCCCGGAGGTAAACTTCCTGATGGGGCATCAACCCATGAAGGAGCGGAGGCACCATTCGTCTGAAGCAATTGCCCTGATATGCCCGGAGCCAAATTTGCCCAATCTGTACCGTCATAGTACATCACTGAGCCAATTGTATTTCCCGAAATTTGAATTTTTGTGCCATCAACGGCATTATTTAAGATTTTTGCCGTTGTGATTGCGTCATTTGATATAGTCAAGACGCCGGTGTTGCTGATTGTCGCATCACCACTCATTGCTACACCAGTGG
>CAZWXI010000077.1:6320-14405 GCA_964637845.1 uncultured Hyphomicrobiales bacterium
CATTTGTTACCTGTGCATCTCCGATTTTTGCCGTTGTGATTGCGTCATTTGATATGGTCAAGACGCCGGTGTTGCTGATTGTCGCATCACCACTCATTGCTACGCCAGTGGCTAAGTTAGAGGCGTTACCGACGAAGATATGCGAGTTATTCAGCGATATAATTCCATTGGTCAAAATCGGCACCCAAGCTGAACCATTGTAATATTCAAAACGATTATTTGAAGTGTTGTATATAACAAGACCTGTTGCAGGTGAGACAATGTTATTACGATTGGTTGTTGTAAGTCTCGGCACCAAAAATCCTTTATTATTTGCAAACAAGTCCAATATTGCGGTAGTTTCAGGCGTCGTTGTACCAATACCGACATTTTCTTGTGAGTGCAAGCTGAGCTTTAAACTCAAAATCACAACTACAATTAAAATTAACGAGTAAATAATTTTTGTTTTCATAACAATCAACATTTATTTTAACAACACCTAAAATTAAAATTGGTTTTATGGATATTCAAATATATTGTAAATTAACACTAAATTAATCAGTACAAATACTTATAGGCTTTCTAATTCTAAAAATTACAAACTCTTACTGACTGCAAACTTAACTAAACTAGCTGCACTTTTTATGCCAAGCTTCTGCATGATGTTGTACCTGTGCGACTCAACAGTTCTTGTACTGAGACCGAGTTTTTCGGCAATTTCGTTGCTGGTCAGACCTTCGGCAACCAGATTGAGTACATCTTGTTCGCGTCTTGTAATCGTTATCCTATTAGCTGAAGAAGATGGCGCTGAACGTGGAATTACTTTATTTTGAAGGGTATGCAAAATAGATTTGCTGAAAACTCTCTCACCTTGCGTGACTAGTTTAATTGAATCTACTAAATCCTTCGCTCCTATATCTTTGGTCAAGTAGCCATCGGCACCCGCACTTAGAGCCTGCTCAAGGTGCTCTGCGTCTTCAAATGCAGTCAACATTACAATTAAAGTCACGGGAGATGCTTTTTTTATTGCGGGAATAGCTTCAATGCCTGTCATTTTCGGCATTAAAATATCCATAATCGCCACTATTGGTTTATGGTATTCTACAAGTTTAATGGCTTCTTCCCCGTTACTGCCATCGCCTAAAATTTGAATAGTTTTGTCAATTGACAATAATCTTCTGATGCCTGCACGTACGACCTCGTGGTCGTCGGCAATGATTACTGTTATAGGGTTATTTACATCAAAAATCATAATATTACCTTTAATATGCATCTGAAGGCATACGCCAATCAGCACGCGGTGATAGATTCACTGTGCCAATTTTCACACCATCAGGAACAACATTTCTTTTAAATTGATTTCTATTAAATCTATTTATAAATACTTGATACCATGTTTCTATTTCATTTAGTTTAAAATTGTTCTCGAAAGCTTTAGAGGCGATGAAAAGAATTTTGTCTTTCGTGAAACCGCATCTGACTGTATAATACAAGAAAAAATCATGTAAAATATACGGACCGATTATATCTTCTGTTTTCTGTGAAATTTGCTTATTGTCTGTTGGGAGTAATTCGGGTGAAATTGGTGTATCAATAATGCTTTTGAGCACTTTGCCTAATTCATTATCATTGTTTTGGGCATACCATTCGATAATGTATTTGACTAAAGTTTTAGGAACGCCTGAATTAACATTGTACATTGCCATATGGTCGCCGTTGAAAGTATTCCATCCGAGGGCAATTTCGGATAGGTCGCCTGTTCCTATGACAATTCCGTTATACTTATTGGCAAGATTCATCAAAGTCATGGTTCGAATTCGAGCTTGAACATTCTCAAACGTTATATCAAGTTCTTCGGAATTATGCTCGATTTTCTTTAGATGTAAATTAACTTCATCGGAAATCCCAATGATTTTCGTCGTAATACCAAATGAATTACCCAAAAGAAGTGCATTGTTTTTTGTATTTAATGAAGTACCTGGTCCGGGCATTGTAACCCCGATAATACCTGAAAGTTTGAGATTGATTTTTTTGAATGCCTTGGCTGTAGCTATTAGAGCAAGTGTCGAATCAAGCCCTCCTGATATTCCAATTAGAGCAATAATTGATTTTGTTTGCAAAAATCTACGAGCTAACGCTGTGGATTGAATTTCGAGAATTTCGTTACATACAAATGATCGCTCTTCGCGATTATCAGGCACAAATGGAGTTTTTGAGTATTCGCGGAATAGCTGCGTATTTTCGTTTGATACATTTTGAAATCTAATCGTTCTAAATTGCTTTTCAGGAATTAAAATCCCGTAAGAGTTATTTCTTAATCTATCGTGTCTTATAAAACTAATATCAATATCGGCAATACAAAAATCATTTTCGAAGCCGAATCTCTTAGTTTCGGCAAGTAGTTTACCATTTTCAGCGATTAAACAATTGCCTGAAAATACGGTATCGGAAGTGGATTCCCAGGGACCACTTGCGGAATAAACATATGCCGATACTAGTCGTGCTGAATGATTGATTACAAGTTCCTTGCGATACTTGTATTTTCCGAGATATTCGTTACTGGCAGATAAATTGAATATAATGCATGCTCCCGCGATAGCCAAATCACTGCTGACAGGTTCAACAGCCCATAAGTCTTCACATATTTCGATGCCGAAGCGAAAGTTTGAATCTATTGATTCGAAAATCAAATCGGCACCGAAAGGTACATCGAAAGCGCACAAATTGATGCTATCTGTGATTCTGTCAAATTCTGAGCTAAACCAGCGCTCTTCATAATATTCGGAATTGTTGCATAAGTAAGTTTTAGGAATAACGCCAAGCACTCTTCCTTTCTGAATAACAACTGCGGTATTGAAAAGTTTTCCGTTAGATTCCAGAGGTGCACCGCAGATGATAATATAGTTCTTATTTGTTGAAAATTCAAGCAGAGTGTTTATACCGGTTAAAACATCATCACGTAATTGTTGAGAATAAAACAAATCTCCACAAGTGTAACCGGAAATGTTTAATTCCGGGAATAAGACAAAGTCGGGATTATGTTTTTCTAGCAAAGTAAAAATTTCGAACATGACTGAAATATTGAACCCCGGATCAGCTATTTTCAGCTTTGGTGTTACAGACGCAACTCTGTAATATCCTAATTTTTTCAAGTTTTTTTCCGTTGATAACAAAAATCATTTTAATATAGTGAATTTTAATTTTATTACAAAAATTATTTTGTAATTGTTTATAAACGTCAGATTCATTAGAATATTTGTCGGGCATATCAATTCGTAGAAATTCTACATTAAAAGAATATGAAATTACTGTTAACAATTATTCATTAAAATATAAATAGTTGAATGGCATTAAATTTGATTAATTGAATTATCATTAAAAGTAAGTCTTAAGACGCAATGAATACGATAAATATAATGATTTCGGGTACTAATTTTTGGAATCCGGGGGATGATTTTGTTAGGGACGGAATAATTCAGATATTAAAACGACTCTATTCCAATAAAAAATTAAATTTCCTGCTTTATAATTTCAACGAAGATTTCTTGCCTTACAACAAGTTTCGGGGGGTCCACAATATGGTAGCTCCGGGAGATGTTTCCAAATTTGCGCCAAATATAGATTTGATTGTTATAGCCGGATTGCCCGTCGGAAGAGAGATTAAAGATTTATATCATGACATACTTAAAAATAACTTGCAAGATAAAGTCATCTTAATAGGTGCAGGATATGAAAATTTTTATATTGACAGGCATATTGTTGAGCACCCGGAAGTGGATATATTCAAGAGTTCGAAAATAATTATAGGCAGAACAGCCAAACACCCACCCCTGTTTGAGCAGTATGGACTGAATTACCATCATATTAATTGCCCCGCTCTGTTATCAGTCCCAGAGGCTAAGAAAATTTCATATAATAAAAAAATCGAGCATATCGGTTTCTCAATTCAAATACCTCATGAAATGGGTATAGTTAATCAGGCTACTGGCAAAGAAATGTTTGATTTGACTATGAAAATCATGCAAAATTTATACGGAAAATACAAGATTTCTCTTGTTGCGCATCACAAAAGCGAATATTTCCCGTTCTTGAATTTTATTAAAAATAGAAATCTGAACATAGAGTTGCTATTTAGTTCATTTTACCAAGATTACCATAACATATACAGGGAATTCGATTTAGTAATTTCAACAAGATTGCATGCTTGTTTATTCGGGTTAGGGCATGGCATACCGGGAATTGTGATTAATGATACAGCCAGACATACGCATTGCCTCGACGGGTTTATATATGTTCCTTGGGTTAAAGACGAAGTAGCATTCATACGAGAATTTGACAAAATGCTCCAATTAAATTTGAATGCAGTGGCAAAGGATGTCGAGATTTTCAAAGAGAATTTGTTTAACAAATATACATCAGTTCTTGCTACAACTCTTGGATTGAGTACTTCGGTATCGAAACAACAAAGCAGCGTTGTAAAAGAAAAACAAGATACTAATATAGTCACGAAACAAAAATCACAAATTCAACTCATTGTAAACAATGCAAAAACTCAAGAAATACTTTACGTTAGGACGGATTCAATAGGTGATACAATAATGTCAGTTGGAATGTTGCAACATTTGAAAAATAAATTTCCAAGAGCCAAAATAACCATTGTATGCCAAGAACATATAAAAGAACTGTACGACGCATGTGAGTTTGCTGATGAGATTGTACCTTTTCATAAACAAAAATTTATTGAAAACTCCACCTATAGAACTGGGTTTTTAGCTCAACTGGCCGAAATCAAGTATGATATAGTCATAAATCCAATATACTCTCGTGACGCTATAAGTGATTTAATCGCATTATCATCGAACGCTGATTGTAAAGTGGCTTTCGAAGGTGACAATTCGAATCTTGATAACAAAACTCGATTGGCAAACAACAAATACTATGACTATCTAATTATATCAAGCAAGGATATTGTACCCGAGATTCGCAGAAATGAAGAACTTCTGAGTGGCTTAGGAATTCTAAATGCGAGATTGGAGCCATGGATTTGGTTAGCCGAGGAGGATATAGAATTTGCAATTAATTTCTTCACAAAAGAACAACTAATCAAATCTAATACAGTGGCATTATTTGCGGCGGGACAGTATAGAATTCGAGATTACCCACATTTTTCAGATGTCATCAAAGCATTAGGCAATAAGTATAATTTCAATTTCATTTGTTTAGGAAGTATAGAAGACAAAAAAATCCACGAGGATTTATGTAAGAATGCTAATGTAAATTATATCAATTTATGTGGTAAAGTAAGCTTGAGACAATCTGCGGCTATTTTGATGAATTGCAATAGAGCAATAGGTGTGGAGACAGCGTTCGCTCATATGGCAACAGCTGTCGGAGTACCGAGTTTCATCATCTTGGGTGGGGGGCATTTTGGCAGGTTCTACCCGTATGATAAATTGCAATCAGGTATTATTAATCCTCTTGAATGCTTCAATTGCAATTGGCAATGTAAGTACCCAAACGCATATTGTCTTTCAGAAATATTACCCGAATGTGTAGTAGCGGCTTTTGAGGAATCGTTGAGTGAACGTGATGCTGCCAGAATATTTTATCCCGATGATGAACTGAATTTATTAAAAAATTTCAAAAATCTTGAAGATTTTGCTGACAAATATGGCATTGAATTAGTAAAACTTGCAACAGAATTTAAACATGTTGAAGATAGGGAGCCGGAATTACCTTTCATATCTGTCGTAACACCTACATTCAACCAAGCAAAATACATTGAAAAAACAATACTCAGTGTATTGGCTCAAGATTATACAAATTTCGAGCATATCATCGTTGACGGTAGTTCGACAGACGGTACAATAGAAATTTTAAAAAATTATCCACACTTGAAATGGATTTCAGAAAAGGACAACGGACAAACAGAAGCACTTAATAAAGCTCTACGCATGGCTAAAGGCGAAATAATAGCTTGGATTAATTCCGATGATTATTATTTCGACGGTGTATTCGATGAAGTTGCAAGATTTTTTATTGAAAACCCCGATGAGAAGGTCGTCCACGGGAATGCCAAAATGGGTATAGAATCAACCAAACACACAATAGACCTCAAGCATTATACTTATGATTTTGATGAGATATTACAATACTGGTACGGCGCCACAATGCCAACTCAGCCCTCGGTCTTTTTCAAAAGAGAATTAGTTGAAAAGTATGGTTATTTTGATGAGACACTTAAGTTGGCTATGGATTTTGATTATTGGTGCAGAATTTCAAGATTTCATAAATTTAATCATGTTGATAAGTTTTTCAGCTATTACTTGTTGCATAATCAATCTAAAAGCGGGGAAGCTAATGAGTGGTCGCAATTTTATTCGGAATGGCATCAAGTTTACTCACGTTACAAAACTTTTTCAAGAAAAATTCCGGGCAATACTTTATTAACAGTATTTATTCCATTTTCATCAGTAAATACAACCATTGATGAGATAAATAAATTAAATCAATTTCTTCTGTTTGCAGGTAATCAGAGGATGCAAGATGCGGAATTAATTCTTTATACAGACCTTGAGTCTCATCATTTCGATAATTCGATTTCTCAAAGTTCGATATTTGTAAAAATCATTCATGGCAGTGACTTTAGTAATCAAGTATTGTTAAATATCATTAAAACGCATTCATCGGGAACTTTAATTCACTACCCCGATTACAAAATTGAATATATCTCGGATTGGTACTGTTTAGCGATTCATAAGATTTTAGATGCCTTGGATAAAATCAATATTCTGACAGATAGTAATGTCGCTTCTTCACGAAAAGACTATTTCTTAGGGATTGATTTAATTGGTCCTGATAAGTTAGTCAAAAGAGACTTTTTGCTTTCTAATACTTTACATAAAGAAACGAGAATTATCGTATCCGGAGAGGAACCAGATTTACTTTTTAGCGTTATTATTCCGACTTATAATAGAGCAGACATTCTTGTCAAATGTTTAAAATCTCTGAATAAGCAGAATCTCAACCCATCATACTTTGAAGTTATAGTCTCAGACGATGGGTCAACAGATAATACAGAAACTGTAGTCAAAAATTTCAAATCCGATTATAAACTACAATATTTAAAACAAAAGAATTCCGGTCCCGCAGCGGCAAGAAATAAAGCAATTCTTGCGGCGCAAGGTAAATATGTACTTATCATAAATGATGATACTATTGCTTCACGCGATTTAATTGCTAATCATCTTAAACTTCATCGAAGTTCCGGAGGTAGAAAACTCTCGGTCGTAGGAACATTTGATTACATAAGTGAGAGTCTCGCCCAACCATTTACTCACTATTTGTCACAGTCTCCGATGGTGTTCCCATTCCCCGGAATGCAGGACGGGCAAGTCTATAATTATCGGTTTTTCATTACATGTAATATCAGCATCGCCCGCAAGGCATTACTGGAAGCTGGTCTATTCGATGAAGATTTCCGAGAACCGATGTTTGAAGATACTGAATTGGGTTATAGATTGGAAAAAATGGGCTATTCGGTTTTATATTCAAAATCTCTAAGAACTGAGCATGACCATTCAATGAATATAAACGAATTCTGCAAAAGACAAATGATGAGTGGTAGAAATCTATTAGTTATGACTAAAAAGCATCCCGAATTTCTTGAACTTGAGCACAAATTGTTTGGCTTTTCAGATTTAGAGGCAAGAACAATTAAATTAATGAAAGATTTCATGACACAAAATGAAAAAGAAGTCAATGCAGCAATCGCCAAAATAAACGAGCTTGAAAAAATCACATTGTCACACAATAAAGCGATATTAAACAACATGGAATTGGGCATAAGCATTGAGCAAATACACAGGTTTATTGACCAGTACATCTTTAAAATTCACCTATATCATTTTTACAAAGGAATCATCGAGGCGAAAGAAGCAAGTCAGAAAATGCAAGCTCAATTAAAAAGTCATAAAGTATCGAAAAAAGACAAGAAAATCCTTTTCACAATGTTTGGATGGAATGAGAGCGGCGGTGGAACGATATTCCCAAAAACAACGGCAATTGAATTAGCAAATCGTGGATATGATGTAACTGTTTTTTTTG
>CAZWXI010000078.1:0-14312 GCA_964637845.1 uncultured Hyphomicrobiales bacterium
ATTTGCTGTCACAGAATCAAACCTCATCAAATTTGACTTAATTGATTTGAACGGAAGGCACGTTAAAGATATTCTTACGATTTATGGAAATAAATTTTCGGAATATTATCTATATGGCTTTAATTTACAGGGAATAGCGATAGGCAAGTATTTCTTGCGAATGTTTGTTGACGGAGAAATCGAAATACAGCCTATTGTTATAGAAAGGTAGTTATTCTACGATAAATGCCACTTGAAAGTAGTTATTCACTGCGGCGATTAGCTTAAGATTAACTCTGTAAGATTTTGTAAATTCCGCGAATGCTTTAAATTCATGCATTGGAACGCCGAATTCATCGAAAATTATAATATCGTCTTTTCGTAAAAATGGTGACATGGAAGTCAGTACGAATAAAGTTGAGCTATATAAGTCAGCATCAATATGAATTACTCTGCGATTTGTACCCGAATACTGCTTCAAAAAATTGGGCAGAGCATCTTGGAAAAGCCCTACGTGAAATTGAACTCTCAAATCATCAATATCGGGCAATTTCCCACCGGCAGACATATCTCCCTTTTTGAACAAATTCCAGTCCTCAGGCAATCCTTCAAATGTATCGAAGCCATGGAAACGAGATGCTGAATTATGATTATTCTCAGTCCACCATTTGAATGTTCTTCCGTAAGCAACACCGAATTCAAGATAATCAATCGGTACGGATAATTCAAATTTGTCAAAGATATACTTAAAAATATCAAAACGTTTATTGGAACCAAATTTTGAACTGTAAAAATCATCAAATTCGATTTTAGCCTGAGATGCCCGCCAGCGGGAAAACTCATTTAAATAGCTCAAATTTAGCATAAATCCATTCAAAAAGCCAAAGAGCTTGTGAAGTTTCAATTTTAGAAACAATGCCTTTGTTTTTCGTATGAAAAAAAGTTTTACCTTCATTTACTGTTTTTTCTCTTTATTGCTTTTGTTTTAGGTTTAGACGTAATTTGAGACAGCAAGTCTAAACATTCTTCCAACGTCAAATCCGCTGGAAGTTTATCTTTAGGTACTTTAGCATTTTTTGCTCCATCACTTATATACGAACCAAACTTCCCATTGAGCACCTTAACCTTATCATTTTCCGGGAAAGATTTAATTATATTGGCTTGCTTTGCATTGGATTTTTCTTCGATTCGTTTTAATGCTTCTTCGAGTGTAATCTCGTGAATTTCTTCTTCCTTGATTGAGACAAAGGTTTTATCTCGTTTGATGAAAGGACCGAATCTTCCGATTTGAGCCGATACTTCAGCACCATCCTTATCGTAACCGATAATACGGGGCAATTCGAATGCTTTAAGTGCTTCCTCGAGTGTAATTTGGTCGATTCTCGAATTCTTGGGTATTTTTGCAAATTTTGGTTTTTCTTCGCTGTCAGTCTCGCCAATTTGTAACATAGGTCCATAACGTCCGACTCTTGCGAATACGGGTTTGCCGGTTTTGGGGTCGAGTCCAAGATTGCGGCTTTCGATTGCTTCAGTGCGTTTTATTTCCTGAGAATTTTCAATGGTCTTATGGAAAGGTTCATAAAACGATTTAATCATCTTTTGCCATTTAATTTTACCTTTTGCTATGTTGTCAAATTGGTCTTCTACCTTAGCTGTGAAATGATAGTCAACTATGTCGGGAAAAAACTTAATTAAAAAGTCATTTACTACAATTCCCATATCATTTGGAAAAAGTTTAGCTTTTTCGGCACCAACTATTTCGGTCTTATGCTGTACTTTGAGTCGCTGCTTTGTCAATTCCAATAGGTAATACTGTCGGGGCTTACCTTCTTTATCTTTCTTTTCAACATATCCCCTGTCTTGGATTGTAGATATTGTCGGGGCGTAAGTAGAGGGTCTGCCGATACCGAGTTCTTCGAGCTTTTTTACAAGACTTGCCTCGGTATATCTCGGTGGAGGACTCTTGAAGGTTTCGCGGGCAGTAATTGAAGCATACTCGAGAATTTGACCTTGTATAAGTGGCGGCAAGATTTTCGAACCGTTTTCATTTTCGTTTTCGTCATCGGTTGATTCTATGTACAACTTCAAAAAGCCGTCGAATTTAATAACTTCTCCGGTTGCAACGAAAATGTTTTTGTCATTGGAAATATTTATGTTGGCAGTTGTTCTTTCTAACAGAGCATCAGCCATTTGCGATGCCAAAGTTCGTTTACGGATAAGCTCGTAAAGTCTTTGCATATTGGCATCACCTCTTATACCAGTTCGAGATAAATCAGTCGGTCTGATAGCTTCGTGTGCTTCCTGTGCGGACGCCGTTTTGGTCTTAAATCGCCTAATGTGGCTGTATTGCTCACCAAATTCACTCGAAATAACCGCTTTAGCCTGTTCCAAGGCAGTCTCCGCTAAATTCAATGAGTCGGTCCGCATGTATGTGATAAATCCGTTTTCATATAATTTTTGGGCAACAACCATCGTTTGTTTGACTGAGAAGCCGAGTTTACGAGATGCTTCCTGATGCAAAGTTGATGTTGTAAAAGGTGATGATGGCGTCCGAACTGATGGCTTTTTAGCTACATCGCCTACGGTAAATACAGCACCTTTAATATTTTCAAGAAATTTTTGCGTTTCTTCTAAATTTTCAAAACGACTTTTTAGCTCGGCTTTGAATTTTTTATCGCCATCGGCTATAAAATCACTTATAACGCGAAAATTCGGTTCAGCGACGAAATTATCAATGTCTCTTTCCCTCTCAACAATAACTCTTACTGCAACTGATTGAACCCTTCCTGCGGAAAGACCCTTCTGCACTTTTCTCCAAAGCATAGGCGATAGCTCATAACCGACAAGGCGGTCGAGTACACGTCGGGCTTGCTGGGCATCAACAAGATTTTTGTCCAACCCTCGGGGATTTTCTATTGCCCGTAAGATTGCATTCTTTGTTATTTCATGGAAAACGATTCTTTTAGTATTTTTTTCGTCTAATTTAAGGGTTTCGAACAAATGCCATGCAATTGCTTCTCCTTCACGGTCTTCGTCCGTTGCAAGCCATACTGTTTCGGCTTTTTTTGCGAGTTTTTTGAGTTCGGTGACAATTTTTTGCTTGTCGGAACTGATTTCATATGTCGGTAAAAATCCGTTATCTATGTCAATACCCATATCTTTTTTGGGTAAATCTCTTATATGCCCAACACTTGAAGTAACATGAAAATCAGAACCCAAAATCTTCTCAATTGTTTTCGCTTTCGACGGTGATTCAACAATAACTAACGATTTCGCTTTATTATCAGTACTTTTTGCCATAGTTTTATAAATTTGTAAATTCTTGTCGCTAAGTTATGGTTCTACGTATCAAGTAGAATTGAATTGCAAATATGACTAAAAACAGACACTAAAGCATTTCAAATAACGTTGAAATCAATATTACTTTAAAATTTCATTGACTTTTACGGAGTTTTAATGAGTTTATTAGTTGGAAAAAAAGCACCTGCATTCAAAGGTAAAGCAGTAGTTGGCGGAAGTGCCGATTCACTGACACCCGATAATGCATGTAAAAAAATTTCATTTGATGATTACAAAGGTAATTGGGTTGTCTTATTCTTCTATCCCCTCGATTTTACATTTGTCTGTCCTACTGAAATTCAAGATTTCGGCATTCATTACAACAAATTCAAAGAAATGAATTGTGAAATAATCGCCTGCTCAACAGATAGCCATTATTCTCATTTAGCTTGGAGACAATCACACTCCGGTTTGAAGAACTTGCCCTATCCAATGCTTTCCGATTTTACGAGAATTACAGCAACTAATTATGAAGTATTGAAGGAAGAAACTGGTTACGCACTTCGTGGTACTTATATTATTGATCCCGATGGTAACCTCGTTTATTCTGTTATACAGCCTGAAGATGTCGGAAGAAACACTTTAGAGATTCTCAGGGTATTAGAAGCTTTGCAAACAGGTAAAAAAGCACCTTGCAACTGGGAACACTGGCAAGCAACAATTTAATATATAGGAGGGAAGTATGTATCGCTTATTGTTTTTACTATCTTTATTGTTAATGCTTATTTCCGCATGCAAAGAGAAATTAGATATTAAAATTGATGAAACCAAAACAGAAGCAAATTTGGAACTCGATACTTTGGGGTTAAACGAGATTGAAAAAAGATTGATGGTAATTGGCGACAGTATCACAACTGTAACCTTTGAGAATCTCAAAAAAGAACTGATGAAAGCAATCAGTGAAGGCGGATTTGAGCATGCAATCAAATTTTGCAACCTGAATGCAATTGACATCACAAATCAATATGTTGACGGTAAAAAAATTCAAATTAGGCGTGTATCCGATAATTACAGAAATCCCAAAAATATCCCCGATGAAATCGAAAGCAATGTGATTTTTGATTACACCTACGATGTTCACGTTGGTGAAACGCCTCAACCATTATTCTTTTCTACGGGTGGTAAGTCACATTTTTTCAAACCTATTTTGCTTCAGAGTTTTTGTTTGAGTTGCCACGGTGTCCCGGGTAAGGATATCAAACCTGACATTTATGCTCAGATTAAGAAATTATATCCCGACGATACTGCCGTTAACTACCGTGTAGATGACCTTCGCGGTATATGGCATGTGATTTTCGATTATAGTGAATAATAGATATTATTCATCATTATTAGATTTGGGGTTATTAAAGTAATCCCAAATTTTTTTTGCGGTTTTTGGGTTTGTATACTTTTCTAAATCGCGGATTTCGGCTTTTTTGACGGCTGTAACCGAGCCAAATACTTTAAGCAGTTTATCGGACGTTGACTTACCAATGCCTTTTACGTCCTGTAATTCACTCCTTAGTGTACGTCTTTTGCGAAGACTGCGATGAAATGTAATTGCAAATCTATGAGCCTCGTCACGAAGCTGCTGAATCAATCGCAAACTGCTCGAAGTCCTAGGAAGCGTGAAAGAATCACTCTTCTCGGGTAAAAAAACTTCTTCCAGTCGCTTGGCAAGACCTATTATTTGTATTTTGTCGGCTAAACCAATTTCATCAAGCACCTTGTATGCGGCAGAAAGTTGTCCTTTACCACCGTCAACAATTATTAAATCGGGAAGTTCTGATTTTTCTATAATTGCTCGTGTATATCTGCGGCGGATAACTTCACGCATAGCATCAAAATCATCATTTTTCTGGACAGTTTCATTTTTGTATTTTCGATAGTCCGATTTTTTAGGCTTACCATCAACGAATACTACCATGGAAGAGACCAAATCCGTACCCTGAAGATGAGAATTATCGAAACATTCAATTCGCCTTGGTGTGCGTTTGAGCGATAAATCTCTTTGTAGTGATAGCACGGGACGTGGTACAAACTGCTCGCGTTTTCCCTGAGCAATAATATATTCTTTCAGCATAAAATGAGCATTTGTATTTGCCATTTCTACAAATTTCTTTCGCTCGCCGATTTTAGGCACAAGAATATCAATAGTTTTTTCACGAAGTTTCGTGAGCCAATCCGTAACGTATTCGAAGTCGTCAATTTCGCAAGGTAAGTATATTTCCTTCGGAATATAATCCGATTCTTGGTACCATTTCTCGATCGTTCTTTGCATAATCTGTTCATTGGATTGCTCGGAGGCATTTTTTACAATATAATGTCTCTTCCCGATTAGTTTTCCGTCACGTACTTTAAGGACCAGAGAGCAGGCAAAATCATCATCGCGGCTGATACCGAAAATATCTCGGTCAATTAAGTCCGAGGAAACCATTTTTTGGTTATTTGTAAAGTCCTTGAGAATTGCAAGTTTGTTTCTAATGATTGCAGCTTTTTCAAATTCAAGATTCTCCGAATAATTTTTCATGTCTAATTCGAGCATTTTCTCAAGTTCAGATGTTTTTCCTTGCAAGATACGTGTGGCATTTCTGACATTATTTCTGTAATCATCTAAACTCACCAGCCCCTCGCAGGGTCCCTGGCATTTATTGATATGATAATCGAGACAAATTTTGTGCTTTTGGCGTTCGATACTGGACTGAGTAATGTTCAATTCACAACTGCGAATATAAAACAAAGTTCTTATTATTTTCATTAATTGCTTTATATTCCGAACCTCAGTAAAGGGACCAAAATATTTTGAACCGTCTTTGATCATTTTTCGTGTCGGATAAATTCTGGGGAACAATTCATTAGTCACTTTCACATATGGATAAGTTTTATCGTCCTTCAGCATGATGTTATATCTGGGTTTGTACTTTTTGATAAGCGTGTCTTCCAAAATCAGTGCCTCTGCTTCCGAATCTACCAAAATCACTTGGACATCCTTGATTTTTGAAAGCATAGCAACTGTTTTTGCATCACCGATACGACTGTTATTGAAATATGACCGAACTCGAGCACGTAGATTCTTCGCTTTACCAATATAAATCAATTTGCCATTTGCATCGAAGTATTGGTAAATTCCCGGAGCAGTCGGCAAATTTGTTACCTTATCCTTAAATTCGGGATTTGGATACTTTTCTGTTACTAATTTTTCTTCGTTCATGTAAACAATTTCAATTTTCTATCGTAGTATTTTCAAACTAATATTTTATCAAAAAAAGAATAAAGGTGTTGAGGTAAACAAAATAATATTAATTCTCTTAGCTTTTATCATTGTATTTACAGGTTGCTGAACAAATAACTTAGAAAATTACGATTTAAACAGAAAAAAATCTTTTTTGAAAAAGTAGCAGCAAGTAACGCACGAAAAGTTAAAATTTATAACGATACACCACCATCTTCGAGCGAAACGCAAAAGTCAACGAGAGAAAAAAATTGCCGATATCGCAGTATTCCCATAATTTCACAGTATTTATCTTTGAAAATTAGACTTTTAATACCAATTTGCCGACATAATTGCCACTTTCAAGCAATTTATGCGCTTCTGAGGCATCTTCTAAATCGAATGCCTTATAAATATGCGAATTGATTTTATTTTCATTTTTTAATTGAACAAATTCTTCAAATTCATTTTTCGGCCCGAGGAAAATTCCTCGTAAATTAAGATGCCTGAAATAAAATTGCTGGTAGTGAAGTTTTACTTCCATACCACTTAACATTCCGCAAGCTACAATTGTACCGTTTTTACGTAGCATTGCAAAACTCTTGTCAAAAGTAGCAGGACCAACATAATCTATAAGTAAATCAATCCCTTTAGGCGCAAATTCACGTACTTGAGCAAGTATATCATCTTCATGATGGTTTAGCACCAAATCAGCTCCTAAATTATAAATAGTTTGCTTTTTTTCATTTTGCCCGACAGTTGCAATAACCTTTGCGCCTTTCATTTTCGCTAATTGAACAGCATAAGTGCCAAGTCCCCCCGAACCACCCCAAATAAAGAAATTATCATTTTTGTGAAGTTTAACTGTTCCGAAAATAGCATGATAAGCGGTCAGACCTGCAATCGGAAGTGCTGCCGCTTCTTCGAAACTGACATTATCGGCAATATGAACTAAGTTTTCTTCGGGAACGCATATATATTCAGCATATCCGCCGTGACGTTGCATACCGAAAAATTGCCATCCGTCATTTAAGAATTCATAATCTCCATAATGTGGGTCCCTTACTTTAGGTAACTTTATTGGATAAACTACAACCCGAGCGCCCGTTTCAAATTTTGAGCTTACGGGAGTTACTACTTCGCCTGCGATATCACCTCCCAAAATATGTGGTAATGGAATAGTTTGTCCGGGATAACCGCGTCTTACAACGGTATCAACACGGTTTAGGGATACAGCATGTATTTTTATCAATACATCGCCATCAGTTGGCTGAGGCGTGGGGAAATCTTCAGTATATTTTAAGACTTCGGCTGAACCATGCTCATCGAAATAAACAGCTTTCATAATTTAAATCCTTTATAATCCACAACGTTTAAAAATATAATCAACACTTTCAAATACTTTTTCATAACTGAGTAATTTTTCAAGCTCTTCTCGTGTAATGGCTTGCATTAGTTCTTGGTCATCAGAAAGAGTATCGATAAAAGGCTTTTGTTCGTCCCAAGTTCTCATTGCACATCTTTGCACAATTTCGTATGCTTTTTGTCTCGGGAATCCTCTTTTTGCAAGCTCAAGCAGTACTTTTTGAGAATGTATTAAACCAAAAGTCAGATTAAGATTATCGAACATTTTATCGGGGTAAATCACTAAATTGTCTATTAGTTTTATCGTTCTCTGGAGTATGTAGTTCATCGTTACGGTGGCATCGGGGAAAATGTTTCGTTCTACACTACTATGCGATATATCTCGCTCATGCCATAAAGCATTATTTTCGATTGAGGCAATGGCATAACTACGTATTAATCTCGCTTGTCCGCAAATATTTTCAGATGCAATGGGATTGCGTTTGTGAGGCATTGCCGAACTTCCTTTCTGCCCCTTGGAGAAGAATTCTTCTGCTTCGCGAACTTCTGTCCTTTGTAAATGTCTGATCTCAGTTCCGATTTTTTCAATCGTTGATGCTATAACTGCTAAAGTGGAAATAAAAAAAGCGTGCGAATCGCGTTGAATGACCTGCGTTGAGACGTTTATGGGTTTAAGTCCCAATTTTTCGCAAACATACTTTTCGACTTCGGGCGAAAGATGCTCATAAGTCCCGACAGCACCACTAATCATACCGAATCTGCAGTCTTCGAGAGCATTTTTCAATCTTTCGATATTTCGTTTTGTTTCATCGTACCAAAGAATGAGTTTCATACCAAAGGTCATTGCTTCTGCATGGATACCGTGACTGCGTCCTACGCAAACTGTGTGCTTATACTTATTGGCTTTAATAGCCAATACTTCAGCTAATTCGTTTAAATCTTCCAGAAGGATTGCACCTGCTTTTTGAATTTGTACAGCCAAGCATGTGTCAAGCACGTCGCTCGAAGTCATTCCCACGTGTAGATAAGCGGAGTAATCGCCAATGTATTCTTCGATATTTGTCAAAAAAGCAATGATGTCATGCTTGGTTGTCTCTTCAATTTCATTAATCCGATGAATATTTATTTGAGCATTCTCTCTGATGTATTTTGAGGCTTCTTTGGGAATATTTCCTAACTCAGCTTGAGCTTCACAAGCTAAAATCTCGATTTCAAGCCAAATCTCGTATTTAGCTTCATCGCTCCAAATTTTGCCCATTTGTGGTAGTGTGTAACGTGGTACCATTATATAATCAGAAATGTTTATAATTAAATATTAAGTTTCTTTGTAGAAGTTTTAGGTACAAAATCGCTTACATAAATCGGCTCAAACTTATCCAAGTCTGCAAAATCACTTTGTTCGAGCATCTTATGAGCTAAATTTGCGACTATAATAGAGCTTGGCTGTATATTTAAGTATTGATTGTTCTTTTCGGTATCCGGTAAAACTCCGCAAATGAGTGCATTTTCAATTTCATTAGCGATAATATTTTCTAAACTATCGAAATTTATATCACTCATCGGTTCGGCTTTACGATTGAATATTTGATAATAGTATAGCTCTTTATGCGAAGACAAAACAGCAATTATTGAATTATGATATGTTTTCAAATGATTCTTTGCTTCATGGGCAATAGCTGATAATGTCGGAACAGCTATTAATTTAATGTCGGTATCATAGCAAAGGCCTTTTGCAAAGGCTGCACCGATTCTTAGTCCCATAAAAGAACCTGGTCCGGCTGATAAAGCAACATAATTTAATTTGGAATAATCATTTTTGAGGTGAGTTGATATTAGCTGCTGCGCATAAGGTGCAAGCAAACGGTCATGAGAATTAGACTCAAGGTAATATTTTTCGGTCAACAGATTACTATTCTCAAACAAAGCGACAGAGAGTACTTTCTGAGAAGTTTCAATTGACAGCATATAATTATAAGTATTCATAAAACTACAACGTTTCTAACGTTTTCTTTATTTTCCATAAAAATTCAATTGCGAAATCATAATAAATATCAGTTATCTCTAGCGATAGTCGGTCTTTCTTTTGCACTAACTTACAGTTATCAAGGCTGTTTATGTAATCAAGCAGGACGGGAAAAGCATTTTCGTAATAGTATGTATTGTCATTCGGGGGAAAGTCGCAAATCAGCTTGTTTCCTTTCAGGACAATTCTTATAAATCCCGTACCAAGAGCGGCAATTCTCAATTTGACAGCAAAAATCAATGACTTGCCTTGTGGAGGAAGTTTCCCGTATCGGTCTGTGATTTCCTTGATTAATTCGTTTAATTCGGCATTATTCGATAAATTGTACAGCTTTTTGTAATAGCTGAATCTATCCGTATCTCTCTTGATATAATCTTCGGGGAAAAAGGCGTCGGAATCAATCTCTATTGCAATATCATTATTGTAAAACTTTGGTTTTTCGATTTTTTCTCCGAATATATCGATAAATTCTTCATATTTTAACTCGGTGACTGCTTCGTCAAGCACTTTTTGAAATAAATCGAATCCAATATCAATTATAAATCCAGATTGCTCGGCTCCAAGCAGATTTCCAGCACCACGGATCTCAAGGTCGCGTAGTGCTAATTTTAATCCACTTCCTAATTCAGTAAATTCCTCTATTGCCTGCAATCTTCTCAATGCATTAAGCGGTAATTTGTATGAATTCGGAATGATAAGGTAACAGTATGCTTGTTTATTTGTTCTGCCTACTCTTCCTCTTAACTGATAAAGTTCAGCCATGCCAAAATTCTGAGCTCGATTAATAATCATGGTATTGGCATTGGGGATATCAATACCCGATTCAATTATTTTCGTGGATATGAGTACATCGTATTTTCCTTCAATGAAAGATTCCATGATGTTCTCAAGCTGCGATGGTTTCATCTGACCATGGGCAATAGCAAATCGTAAATTTGGCATTAGCATTTGCAAATTGGTTTTAATCTGTTGCAAATCCTCAACTCTATCCGAAACGAAAAAGACTTGTCCGCCTCGGTTTGCTTCTTTTATTATATGTTTAACAACTAAATCATCATTCCATTCTATTATTTCCGTGAAGACAGGAACACGGTTTCTTGGCGGTGTTTCAATGGTACTTAAATCTCGAGCA
This sequence comes from uncultured Hyphomicrobiales bacterium, assembly GCA_964637845.1. Classification (GTDB taxonomy): domain Bacteria; phylum Bacteroidota; class Ignavibacteria; order Kapaibacteriales; family UBA2268; genus PGYU01. Next base: position 11,032 of record CAZWXI010000078.1, read on the forward strand.
CCCATAAGCGAAAAGTTTAAAGTACGGGGAATGGGTGTTGCGGTTAGTGTCAACGTATCAATAGATTCCTTGAACTGGCGGAGCTTTTCTTTTGCCACGACACCGAATCTATGTTCTTCGTCAATTATCAGTAATCCTAAATCTCTAAACTGGATATCTTTACTCAAAAGTCTGTGTGTACCAATAAGAATATCAATCTTACCTTCGGAAATTTTTGCTACTATCTCCTTTTGTTGATATGGAGTTCTGAAACGTGAAATTACTTCGACATTAACGGGGTACTTTGCAAGGCGGTCGCGGAAAGACATATAATGTTGTTGGGCAAGAATTGTAGTCGGAACAAGTACAGCAACCTGTTTTCCTGATTGAACCGCTTTGAAAGCCGCACGAATAGCAAGCTCTGTTTTGCCGAATCCAACATCACCGCAGACAAGCCTGTCCATTGGTGCTTCATCTTGCATATCGGCTTTTATTTCATTTGTTGTTCTTGCTTGGTCGGGAGTATCTTCATATATAAATGATGCTTCAAATTCTTTTTGCCACAGGCTGTCGCCTTGGAAGGCGTATCCCTTTGCGGATTTTCTTTTGGCGTATAGTTTAATCAGATCTCGGGCAATGTCTTTTAGTCTTTTCTTGGCTTTAGCTTTTTTTCTATTCCATTCAACTGAACCAAGTTTGGACAAGACAGGAACAATCCCTTCACGAGCGGCATATTTTCCAATTTTTGCTATATAATTCAAATTAACATATAAAGCATCGTCATCAGCAAAAATCAACTTGGCGCAATCTTGAACAGTTCCACCCATCGTTACTTGCCTGAAACCGTCAAAAATTGCAATGCCTTTGTCTTCATGCACAACATAATCACCGATTTGTAGTTCCTGCAATTCTTTGAGTGTGATACCAGCAACTGCCGTACCTTTACGGACATCTCTGACGCGATTACGCTCAAAAACCTGATGCTCGGTGAAACATGCAATTTTCAATTCTTCCCATATGAAACCTTCAGAAAAAGAGTTATCATAGAGTCTTATTGCGGGAAATGTAATATTCTTGATTATGTCGGCCGAATATTCAAACTCATCAAAATCTATTTCGTAGAGGGATTTCTCGATAATTTCTTTAAAACGATTCAGATGTATTTCGCTATCGGCGCAAAACAATATTCTGAACTCTTTGAGTGCAAGTTCTGTAATCGTTTTCAGTAACAAATTTATTGATGATTTTACGGGTGGTTGTGATAAAGTTTTTATCTGAAAATCGGTTTTTGATATTGGATTTATGTCTATTAGCCTGAATTTCTCTAATTTTGAGGCGCTCTGTTGGTCGAGTTCGATATTATCGGGATGGTATAAAAGTACGATTGTATTATGTCTCAAATAATCGAATAAGTCATGTTTGAATTCGAAATCTTCAGAATTATACAGCCCTGCTACAAAATCAATTTCAGCGAGGTCTTTAATACTGCGTTGCGAGAGTAAATCAAATTCTCTGATTGACTCTATTTCGTCGCCCCAGAATTCAATTCTGAGAGGATTTGAGGTGCCCACGGGAAAGACATCAACTATACCGCCGCGAATAGAAATTTCACCGTTTACCGATACATAATCTCTTCGTTCAAAACCATTCAAAATTAGATTTTTTACGAATTCATCGTAATCCAATCTTGTACCTTTAGTGATTGAGACCTTATCTTTCTTTAATTTCTGCGGGTCGGGCAATTTTGTTTTAATTGATACATCGGTAGCTACAAGGGCTTTAGGACCATTACATCTCAATGAAAATCCTTCGAGCATCCAGTCCACCCTGTTGTGCTTATTTTCTGCTTTACCTCTCAAAGAGCGTTGTGGTTCTTTTAAAAGAGCGGAATTATCCTCTCCGAAAAGTATTTGTAAATCGTGGAATCGGTCTTCAGGTTTTGATTTTTCGGGTTCTATAAGCAAAATATCGGAAGCTGACAGTTCACTCAAAGTTTTAGCAAAAAACGAGACCGACGCCCCTGCAAGACTTTTTATAGATTGGCGTGAAACACCCGCACTACTAAAATTGGAGATAATGCTCTCGATTAATGGCTTAAGGATTGCGGTACTTCTATCCGATAGTTCGCTGTAGCTGATCTTTTTCAATTTGATTACCGTCCGATAAATTGCTCGAATCTGCTAATGAAGAAATTATAGTCGTCCCGATGAATTTTTACTTTGTATTCGATGCCGTATTCCTTCTCCTTGTATTCAATAACATCGGCAACTTTATATAGCACTGACAGCATCTGCATTTTCTCATATGGCAAGGTAAATTCAATCAATCTTGCATTTTGTATATAGACCGCAAGCATTTTGTCGAGCAAATTTTTCAAGTTTATTCCACACTCTGCTGAAATAAAAATGCTGTCTCGGAATTCCTGTTCAATAGCTCTGAATCCCAATGATTTATCTATAAGGTCGAGCTTATTAAGCACAAGAATTGTAGGTTTTTCAAATATTTTGAGCGATTCCAAAGTTTCCTCTACAACTTGTATATGGTCGCGGAAATATGGGTTCGAAACATCAACAACATGAATCAATACATCGGCTGATGATGCTTCGGTTAAAGTGCTTCTGAATGATGCAATTAAATGAGTGGGTAGTTTGCGTATAAAACCAACAGTATCGGAAAGCAGTGCTTCTTGTCCTGAAGGTAAGGTGAACTGTCTGACAGTTGTGTCGAGAGTAGCAAAGAGCTTATCTTCCACATAAACATCGGATGAAGTAACGGCTCTCATGAGTGTTGATTTACCTGCATTTGTATAGCCAACAAGAGCAAACCGGGGCATGCCTGAGCGATTTTTGCTTTGTACTGCCCGTTGTTTGTCAATTTCACTGAGCTTTTCTTTTAATTGTTGTATTTTAGTCTTTATGATTCGCCTATCGGTTTCTATCTGAGTTTCACCGGGACCTTTAGTACCGATACCTCCGTATTGTTTGGATAAATGTGTCCACATACGTGTCAAACGAGGCATCAAATACTGCATCTGAGCAAGCTCCACTTGAGTTTTGGCTTCATTGGTTCTTGCACGATTGGCAAAAATATCGAGAATAAGAGCGCTTCGGTCAATAACTTTAACTTCAAATTCACGTTCAAGATTACGAGTTTGAACGGGAGATAAATCATCGTCGAAAATGACAAGTTTGATTTCATTTGCTTTGATGAATTCATTAATTTCATCTATCTTACCCTTGCCCAAATAAGTCGCAACATTGGGTTTTGCGAGTTCTTGGGTAAAAGTTTCGACAACTTCCGCA
>CAZWXI010000079.1:0-13915 GCA_964637845.1 uncultured Hyphomicrobiales bacterium
TTGCAAAATATCATTTATTAATAAGAAGAAGGATAAAATCATGGGAAAAATGGTTGTAAAGGAATTTCTTGAACTTTTGGAATGTATTAGTTAAGAGAAATTCGGGAAGGTCATGAAGGATAGCGCAGTTTTGCTTGATACGAGTTTCTTTATTCGATTTTTGAATGATAACGACCCCTTTATTCAATAATTCAGACGGCTATTTTCGATATTTCTTAAAAGAAGAAATAGCAATGATGGTTTCAACGATTTCAATAGCTGAATACTGTGTTGTTGGTAATTTAGATGAATTACCTTTGAGAAACCTTCAAATAGTACCCTTTAACCTTGACCATTCAAAGTGAACTGGAGAATTTGCAAAAATTGTTTTTCAAAATAAGAGTTGAATAGTCCTCAAACAAGAAACAAACCCAAAATTTCAGTTTATTGATTTAAATACCCCATACCATCAAACATTCGGAATGCTTGATTTATAAAAAGGACTTTATAGCCACAAATTTAAGTTTTTGGAAGCAAACTCATCACGCACGAAATGGCTTCAGATCTTTTTTTAAATATCTTGTCTTTATGGCGATTTTTCTAAAAATTGCACTTACCCGCTCCCAAAGCGAAACTTCCCCGGCACTGTTATGTAAATAGACTGTATCGGATTTATCCAAATACCATACTTCATAGCCGTTTTCTTGCATATAGCTCTGTATTTGCTTTAGGAATGGATTTGTGTAGTATTTGCCGTGTGTTTCGATGGAGATTACTTTCGGACGGCTGATCATTTCTGAAAGGACGTACCACTCAGCACCTTCTACGTCAATGGAAATTAAGTCAAAATTCCCCGAATCAATTGATGAAAAGAGCACGCAGTCGGTCTCGAATTCATTCTCGGAGTTTCTGACGTATGAGTCATTGATTAAAGCTGGGCTTTGCTCTAATTCCGTTATAAATGTAGATGCCTTTGCTCGGCTGAGTTTTACTTTTCCTTCTCGGTTGTAAACAGCTTTGGCGTGAATACGGACATTGTCGTAGCGGGCGAATTTCTCTGTGATTAACTGCACATTCTCCGGGTCCGCCTCCACTAAATCAGTTGTACATCCGTTTTCGATGAAATCAATAACATTCGATGTTTCCGGTTTATATACTCCGACTTCACATACATAATTGATTGAAAGTGCTTTCTGCTTACATTTGCAGTAAATTGCAGTGGTGCGTGTTCCTGTCATATGAGCGAAAGACGGGATTCGAACCCGCGACCTACGGCTTGGGAAGCCGACGCTCTACCGACTGAGCTACTTTCGCAAAATGTAAAAATACGAAGTGTTGCAATCAAATGCAAATAAATATTTGTAAAAATGTCATGCCAAATATTCATCTACCAATACAAATTTGTCACTATGACATATGACGCTGTCAAATTTTCATTTTGTAATTGTCATGATGACAGCAAAATAATGTCATAGTGTCGTATTTTTACTTTGGCACACTTTTCGTATTCTTATCGTCAAGTTTGTAATTAATCATGTTCCAAAATATATAAAGGAGTTTTAAAATGGGATACTACAGAATTAATCCGGCTCGCGGCATCGAAGAATTTGTTAGACAGATGCAAGGTTTAGCTGATAATATCGAAAAAGGCATAACTTTCGAATCAGGCAATTTCAACCCGAGGATGGATGTAACAGAAAATGACGCTAACTATATCATTCAGGTTGAACTGCCCGGAGTGCCGAAAAGCGATGTAAACGTCAGCGTAAATGACGAACTTTTGATGACTATAAGCGGCGAAAAGAAGAGAAACGAACAATCCAACTTATTGCGTAGCGAAAGAGTATTTGGCTCATTCAAACGTACTCTTCAATTACCCGAAAATGCCGATGTAGAGAAAATCAAAGCTACTTACAATCAGGGTGTGTTAGAATTGACAATCGAAAAGAAACAACCGATTACACCGAAACAGTACGACATAACAATTGAATAATTAACCTGATGTTCAACAATTTTTAATACAAAAGGGAGGTAACAGCTATGACTTACTTGAGATTTGACCCTTTCAGAGGGTTCGAAAAAATGACTAAAAGAATGGCTCAATTGGCCGAAGAATTCGAGAAGGGTTTTGCTATCGAATATGGCCCTTTTGCTCCGAAGATTGACATAAGCGAGGATGAAAATAATCTATACTTTACCGCGGAATTGCCCGGAGTAAAGAAGGAGGACGTAAAAGTGACTATCAGCGACGACGGGGTGATTTATTTCAAGGGTACAAAAAAACGCCCCTTCGAGCAAGAGGAAGCTAAAGACGGCGAAGTGCAAACACCTCAAAGGACTTATATCAGAGCTGAACGCAATTACGGCGAATTTACACGCTCTTTCACTTTGCCCGATAGCATTAACCGCGGTAGCATTTCCGCTAAATACGAAGATGGTATTTTGACTGTCACCTTAGCTAAGATTGAGCCGGCTAAACCGAAACTTATTGAAGTTTCAATTGACTAATCTCGGTTTTTCTTAATGAAGGCAGGTTAATTTTTACCTGCCTTTTTTTGTTTCTCACTTGTTATATTAAATAAAGCTTAACTAAATTCGTATCAAATATTAAATGAAGCAGGAAACAAACATTATTGAATATAGAATTACTCATAAGGCGCCGGAATTTGAAGAAATTGATAGGTGGTTTGCGAGTAGAAAATTTAGCAAAGCTACATTCAAACGCGGGAAAGATTTTACTTTAACATTTTTCGGTAACCGCACCATCGGCTATAAATTAACAGAAAGACCCGGCTTCACGACATATTATTCCGAAGGTCCTATGGGGTCTTTATTCGTGTTCGAAGTTAAAATCGATGATGGTAAATTATACTATTGTTGCTATAGCCCGTTGTGGATATTTGGCATTTGGACAGTTAAAATGGATTTCAAGCAAAATGCACCTTGGTGGGCAAAATATCTTTCTGCCGGGCATAATATACGCTTATCTTTCGAGAAAAAATTTGTACCTCAGGCAAAATAAGTTAAATCAGATTTTTTCTGCAATATAGACATAAACAATACCGAAATATATTTTTTTTGCCTGAAAGTTCGTTAGTTGCTTGTTACGTCTCATAATATTAAGGAATTTCTCACCATATGCAAAAGTCAAAGCCGTCTCGGGCAAATATGTATATGCACTATTGTGATGAGTAAGAAACTTGCCGACGCAAGGCATAATATATCGAGCGTATATTCGATAGAAAAGGCTGAAAAACCCGTCTGGAGTACCGAATTCCATTATGGCAAGTTTGCCTCCCGTCTTAAGTACGCGTGTCATTTCTGAAATAGCTTTGTAAATTTCTGGAATATTTCTAATTCCAAAAGTGATTGTTACAATATCGAATGTCTCATCGGGAAAAGCTAAATCAGTTGCATCACCTACGGAAAATCTTACACAATCAGTAGCATTACGTTTCTTCGCATGCTCTATCATCAGTTCAGAGAAGTCAACCGCACTAATTTCGCATTCATTATCAAGTACTTTGGCAAAACCAACGGCAATATCGCCCGTACCCGTTGCTACATCTAATATTTTATTAGCTTTCCTCGGCTCGAGCATTTTGATAAACTTGCGTTTCCATTTCTTGTGAGTGCCGAACGACAGTACGTTGTTGGCTATGTCATAATTTGATGCTATTGTGTCAAACATCTTTTTGACATCTTCGCTCATATCTATTTTTCGGATAAAATTGTTATATTTAATGTTGATATGACTATAAACTCCGAAAATATATTGTTGGTTGGTTCATTATTGCTTCTCATAAGTATATTGGCAAGCAAAACTTCGGGTAAATTTGGTATCCCTGCGCTTCTGATATTTCTCATTGTGGGGATGCTTGCGGGTTCTGAAGGTATCGGGCGAATAGAGTTCACTGATGCCTCTCTCACACAATTTCTCGGAGCTTTGGCGCTTGCATTTATTATCTTTTCGGGTGGGCTCGATACTCGTTTGAGTAGAATCCGCGATGTCGCTACTAAGGGCATACTCCTGTCAACCGTGGGGGTAGTTATTACTGCGGCAATGGTCGGTATTTTTGCTCATTACGTCATGGGATTGCCGGAATACAAAGCATTTTTAATTGGAGCCATTATTTCTTCGACTGATGCTGCGGCTATATTTTCGATTTTACGCCATAAAGTGCTGGATTTGAAATACAATTTACGCTCTACACTCGAATTGGAATCAGGGAGTAACGACCCGATGGCGTTCGTCATTATGCTTGGTATATTAAAACTTATTATTTCGCCTGATTTGGCAGTTGGAGGTCTTGTTTGGTTTTTTGCAGTACAATTCATACTTGGGGGAATAATCGGTTTTATAATGGGCAAATTCATGATTTGGATAATTAACAAAATCCGTCTCGATTCAGATGGACTTTATCCCGTTTTACTTATCAGCTTGATGGTTTTCACTTATGCCGTAACAAATTACTCTGGTGGCAATGCCTTCCTCGCAGTTTATATTTCGGGTATCGTTCTCGGGAATTCAAATTTTATTTATAAAAAAACACTGTTGAAGTATTTCGACGGGCTGGCTTGGTTATGGCAAATCATCATGTTCCTTGCCTTGGGATTGCTCGTATTTCCGTCGCAAATTCTCCCATGGATGGGTACGGGGGTAATTATTTCGTTGTTTCTTATTTTCGTGGCTCGTCCTGTGGCTGTTTTTTTATCATTATTATTCGTAAAATCTGATGTCAAAGAGAAATTATATTTATCATGGGTTGGACTGCGTGGCGCCGTTCCTATTATTTTCGCTACCTATCCTCTTATGATGGGCGTGGAATATGCACATGAAATTTTTAATATCGTATTTTTTATTGTAATTATTTCTGTCATGTTACAGGGTTCGAGCATTACTTGGATGGCAAAATTATTCAAAGTAAGCAAGGAAATCGTCTCCAAAAAAGAAATACCTTTCGAAATTGTACTCTCCGACAATGTTTTGAGTGAACCTCTTGAATATGTAATTACCAAATCCAGCAGAGCTCACGGTCGCAAAATTTCGGAATTAAATATACCCAAAAATGCTCTTATCGTGCTTATATATCGCGAAGGCAAATACATTACTCCTCGCGGTAGCACAGAAATTCATGCCGAAGACGTTCTGTTTATCATGACCGACGATTTAAACGCCGTCAATCAATTAGACAACTGCTTCGGGAATTGATTTATTGAAGCACTTTTCTATAAGCTCATGGCTATCATCAAAAATCTGCGATACTATGATAAGTCCCGCAATATTCCCCGAAGCAAATCGTACGTTAGCTCGAAACTCATATCTTTTGGATTGATTCCGGATGAATTATTAGGATTTAAAAAGAAATTCCAAGCAAAAGAAATGTCTCGTTTGATAAATTGTTTTCTGTAAAGTTTGTAGATTCTCGTCGTTTTTCTTAATTTAATAATTTGTATTTTCTTATGACCGTGAAATATATAGATTGTTTCAACGTTTAATAATTATGTTTAGTAGCCAAAAAATATTTAGGACGATAACAGGGAAAGTTCTGTTATTCCTGATAGTGTCATCTATGCTTTCGGGAGCGAGTGTAAATATTTGGCACGTTCACGAGCATGATGGCTTTTGCGAGCATGATGATTGTTGTGGTCATACAAAACAAGACTACTTTTCCGTTGTCCATTTTGGTAAAGCCCTCAGTACTGAGCAATCACATATTGACTGCTTGATATGCCTTGCGTTGAAATTCCAACACGCCAAGTCACTTTCTTTCGCAGAAATTTTATTTTTCGACAAGTCAATTGATATTGCAAATAGTGGGAATTACAATTTTATTGCTTTTATTCTCACGCATTCATTTTTCGGCAGAGCTCCGCCTACATCGTAACAAATATCATCCAATTTAATTCTATTTCTATTATCACAATATAACTATTGTATATTCAATAGTTTATAAGTTTATTATTTATTATTAATTAAAGGAATAAAATGAAAAAAATCAATATATTTTCAGCAATTATTTTTGCAATTGCAATTTTATCGCTTGGTTGTGACGACCATTCCCACCCGCATTCTGACCATTTTGCGCCCGAAGGTTGGGTATTCATTGATGGAACGGGGAGCCGTTTTATGCAGATATTTCAAGGTAAGTTCAAATCAGGTTCGACTACAGAATTTCTTGTTCCCTTCGATGACCACACAGACCATATAAAAATTAAATTTTTGGATAAAAACGAAAAAGAAATTGACCCGCCGACTTCGACAGAATATACTTTGCAATGGGAAATTGCCGATAAGAGCATCACGGATTTTGAACGCCACGATAATGAAGAGTGGGAATTTCACCTCAAAGGATTAAAAGAAGGCACCACGACAATTCAATTTCATGTAATGCATGCTGGACATTCAGACGTTCGCTCAGGATTAATAAATGTTAGAGTGCAAAAAGTTGATTAAAGTATTTTTTGCACTGCTTGTAATACAACTCGGGATTTTGAGTGCGGCTCCGCAACAACATACCTTGGACGGAGTCGTACTCGATGCCCGAAGTGGAGAGCCCGTGGCGGGTGCGTACGTTAGAATTAAAGAATTGAACAGTATTTGCTTCACAAATCCTTATGGCGAATTTGAATTGCTCGATTTACCCGAAGGACTTTATACCATAATAATAGGGCGAATTGGTTACAGGAGCTTCGAGGCATCAATTTTTGCAAATGGTAGTAAAGGCAAACAATTTCAATTAATCCCCGTTGATATTATATCGGAGCCGGTTGTTGTATCGAGCCATAGATATATTTCCGAATTCGAACAAAATAAACTTGTTCGCGATATTGAAGCCAAAGAATTGCGGCTGAACACTTCGGGCAATCTCGCAAATACATTAAGAAGCGTCCCCGGGTTTGAAATTCGAAGTATGGGGCCCACAGTTGCTGTTCCCGTAGTTCGTGGATTGCAGCCATCGAGGTTTACCGTTCTCGAAAATGGTATTAAAATCAATGACTTATCGGCAACATCTTCGGACCACGTTCAGAATCTTGACATATCCGGTGTAGATGCGATTGAGTTTATTTCAGGTGCTAAAATGCTTACAAAAACATCATCGGCTTTCGGGAGCATAATCAATATTAAAAACAATCGCATACCGACTTACTTACCGCAAGAAGTACATCTCGACGGGAATATTTATGCTGAAAGTATGAACGAAAGCTATAATTTCGGGATAAGGAGCGATTTCCCGCTCTACGGATTATCGTGGCATCTGTCTGCAAATACCCGAAATGGTAGCAACTACCGTAGTCCCAAGGGATTAGTGGACAATACGGACTTCAACGCCTACAATATTTCAGGTGGCGTCGCATTCATTGATGATGGCTTTACAATCGGATTTTCGGGAGATTATTATGCTAATAATTACGGCATCCCTGGGGGATTTATCGGTGCACATCCTTTTGGTGTTGACATAGAAATGTATTCGCGTAATTTTAGACTGTTCTCAGCTTATCATGCTCATAGTGGCATTTTCGACATAATTACTGCTAATATCGGCTATTCATTCTACAAACACAGCGAATACGAATTTGGAGGTATAATGGGTGCTGATTTCAATAAGCATGACTTTTTCGCGAACATTGATTTTCGTACATTCGGCGATTATATTTTTGCATCAGGTAATTACGGCATTGAATACACATTCAATAATCGGAAAAATGGCGGTTTCGTATTCACTCCCAATACGGATAAACACAATATTGCCGTATATTTCTATCGCGAGCACGATTTTGAGAGGCTGACTTTGGCGGCATCAGTCCGTTATGAATATTCGTTAATCACGCCTACGGTATATCCGGGGATGTCACCCGATTATTTTAAAACGCGTGACTTCGGTGGATTTAGCTATGCTCTGGGGACATTGTATCAATTCGGGAGCGGGGTCACTGTGGGAATAAATTTGTCCCGCTCTCGGAGAACACCGTTAAGTGAAGAACTCTACTCGGAAGGGCCACACCTTGCGGCATATACATTCGAAAAGGGCAATCCCGATTTAGCAGTTGAAAGAGGTTTTGGGGCGGAAATGAATCTATTTTACAATACAGATTTCCTCTCACTTGGTGTTGGATTGTTTGCTTACGATTATTCTGATTACATCGCTTTTCGGGCAACGGGCGATACGAATTGGGCTCAATTTCTGCCAATTTACCGCTCCGAATCTGTCAGAGCAAGATTATCGGGTGCAGATGCAAGTGCTAAACTTCAATTATCTCCCGAAATCAGTCTTAGCAATTCCGTTTCGTTCGTAATCGGCGAAAATAGGAACGAAAAACGGCGTTTGCCGCTTATACCTCCACTGAAATATCGTGCAGACTTGCGTTACAACAAGGAGCGTTTCATTGCGGGATTGACATTCGGGTCCGCGGCGGCTCAATACTGCATTGACAGATTCGAATTGCCTACCGAAGGCTACTCAGTATTTGGTTTTTATGTGGGATATTCAGTTGTCGGTTTTGGAGTTCTGCACGATTTTTCATTAAATATAAGCAACCTGTTTGATGTCGTTTACTACGAGCATCTCTCGAAATTGCGTGCAATTATGCCTGAGCCGGGGAGAAATTTCCGCCTGAATTATAAATTTTTTATATAATATCTCAATCCAACGAAAAATCTTGTATCATCCGGACAATTCCACGTAGCACTAAGTCCTGCTTCAATGTCACTTTTGCATAATTTTTCTCCAAGTAAGGTTGAATATGGTGACCGTAGCCGCCCGTGAGATAAATCGGGCTGTCCATGGTGATGATTTCGGAACCAATTGCCAATTCTAACAGTTGCTCAATACCACCGACAACGGACATTATCACGCCGAGATTAACGGCTGTTTCAGTAGAATTGCCGATTTTGTCCGGTTTAAAATTTACTTTAACAGGTTTTAAAACGTTCGAAATAGAAGCCAAAGATTGGAATTGCGTGAAAATCCCCGGGAAAATAGCACCACCAATACATTTTCCGTGCTTATCAATAACATTGAAAGTTACTGCCGTGCCGCAATCAACCGTAACAAGTGGAGGTGCTGAGTCCGTCAACGCACCGAGCATACCGAGCAGTCTATCCGAGCCGATACCCGATACTTCAGTGTAATCGAGCAGGTTCTGCCTGCATAGCAACTCGACAGTATTTATTCGGGTCAAACTTTTATAATTGTCCAGCAACTTTAAAAGTTGAATCTCAATTGTGGTGTTAACCGATGAATATCCCAGAATAGCATCAGGGAGGTCATCTAAAATTTTCATCAGCAGAGATTGCCAATTTGTGTCGTATTCGATGGCATAAAACTCACCGCCCGCAATAATTTTAATTCTGCTGTTGCCAATATCAATGGCAATCATATCTTTATTCGTAATCATATCTTATTGTATCCCCGTCATCTATAATTTTTATAGACGAGTCAGAGATTTTTTGAGCTTTTAGTCTACCGTCAACCATAATTTCTGTGATAATATACGATTCTTCTTCTGGTTTTGTTACAACTACTTTGCCTTCGATTTTCATTAGGTCATACCATTTATCGAAAATTGCTTTCTCGTTGTAGAAATCAAATTCTCGGACATTCTCGTACAAAAATTCGAAAATGTCGTATGGGGTGACTTCGTAACCTAACAATTTGAATGATGTCGCTGTAGCAAGTAAATCATCAGGGAATAGCGTCTGTTCGACGTTTATGCCGATTCCGATAATGGATGCCGACAAACTATTTCCCATGAAAACATGTTCGGTGAGTATGCCGCAGATTTTACCCCAAGCATTATAAGTAGTTCTTACCATTAAATCATTTGGATATTTAAGCCGTACTTTGTCTTTCGGTATAAAACGTGTAATCGTCCTATAGGCAATGACTGCACCCGCAAACTGAAAGCTATGCGGCGAAGTCAAGGGAGCCTTGTGCTTGATGCCAATGCTACAAAAAAGATTTTTACTTGCATCACCCTGCCAAATGCGGTTCTTGCGTCCGCGTCCTGCGGATTGCTCGTCAGTTGTAACAACTACAAAATCATGTTGTGATAGAAGCTCGCGAGCTTGTGTATTTGTCGAAGGGAGACAGTTGTAGTGAAAATGCTCCATAGTTCATTATTTAACTTGTAATTGCTCAATCTGCCGAGCCATATCGGCTACTGCATAATCTATTAGTACTGAAAGATTTCTCGATATTGCGGGAGGAATGCTTCCTGCAAAATTATTTGGGCGCCGGATATTATTACTGTATGTATTGCTAAATAACAATTTCGTCCCGTCGGTAGTATTCGTTCTTTGGAAAAAATTAAAATTCATAGTTATTGAGACGTAATTCGAATCGGGTGATATCGTCGAATTATGAACGTCAAGAGCTATTATTTTGCTTTCGAGATAAAAATCGGGTATAGTGATGGAAGAGCTTCTGACGACCCCTTTGCCGAATAAATTATAGCTTATAATGCGAAATTCGAGAAAATCGGTTGCCAAGCTTGATAAATCATTAATCCATCGATGATAAAAATATCTTTGGACTCTGCGGTTATCCACCTCTGCGATAAGGAATCTCGCTGAATATGATTCGGGGATGTCCACACTTCTGATAAGCAATGATGCATCGCGTTTGTGCATAGAATCAATCAGCAATCTAGCTTGCTGGAGACTATAGTAGGTGATTTGAGGATACTCTTTTTTAATATTCACACAAGAATTTACAAGAAATACAGTACAAAGAATAAAAAAAAGTTTCTTTACGTCATTTTTTATTATGATATTTGACATTGGCATTTTTCTTGTAATTTGTAAAAAATAAAAGTAAATATAGCAAAATTTTTTTGAGTTGCAAATGATTTATTTCGTATCGGACGTTCATCTTGGTTTTGAGGCAAGGGAAAGGGATAAAATTCGCGAGGATATGTTTATTGATTTCCTAAAGTCGCTTACGAAAAGATGCAAGAAACTTTATCTTGTCGGCGATATTTTCGATTATTGGTTCGATTACGAAACCGTCATCCCCAAATATTTCTATAGAACGCTCACAGCATTGTACGATTTACGAAAAAGCGTACCGATTGAATTTGTCATGGGCAATCATGATTTCGGGCACAGTGGATTTTTCGAAAATGAGCTTCGGATTCCCGTTCACAGCGAAGATATTGTACGTGAGCATAGCAGAAGAAAATTTTTAATTTCGCACGGTGATGGCAAAGACCCCGACGATAAAAACTATCTGTTTATCAAAAAGATTTTGCGGTCGCCTATATCTTTGGCACTTTATTTGAAGCTTCATCCTAATTTAGGAATAAAATTAGCTTCGGGAAGTTCGAAGAAGAGTCGTGATTTCACAAGCAAAAAAGATTATGGTGATTACGATACGATGAAGCATTTTGCAGAAACAAAAATTTACGAAGGATTTGATTACGTCATCATGGGACACAGGCACAAAGCGGAAATGCACACAATAGGAAAGGGGTTTTACGTCAATCTCGGCGAATGGCTCCGAAAGCCACATTACGGTGTTTTCGACGGCAACAGCTTTGAATTGATTTCATTTGGCGAGTTGGATAAGTGAAAACAAAACATGCGTTGGTTGGCTTGGAGCAATACTTGCACGTTTTTCGGCAGGGGCTCGAAAAAGTCAAAACTGGTACCGGGAGCGTACTGCTTATAAGCGGTGAATCCGGCATGGGAAAATCAGTCTTGCTTGAGTATTTCGAAGCATACGTCCAAAAAAATGAAAAAGGCATTTCGGCTATACTCACAGAGTGCCATACACCGATTGGGAACTTCAAAATCGGCAAAATGCAAGCTCTCTATGCTTTCAGCAAAGCTATTGAATATTTACTCGAATCGCGTGACCTGTCGCCCGAAAAACGTCTAGCGAAAAATTTCGGGCTAACGGCGCTTGCTGTCATTCCGCTTATCGGCGATGTCTTTTATGCCGTCAAGGAAATCGGTAAAGACTGGCGCCAATTCAAGAAAGAGAAATCCTCAGAAAATGTGCGAAAAGTAAGTCATGCCGCTGCTGATTATTACGATACATTGTGTTCCTTTGCCGATAGAAAGCCTCTTGTATTGATGATTGACGACATGCACTGGAGCGATGCACAATCGGTCGAGTTGTTCGCCCTACTAACTGAAAAAATTGCCGAGACATCTATTATGCTAATAGCCACATACAAGGAAAGCGATTTGCAGAATCACGGCTTGCCGTTTTTGAATTATATAACAAAAGCAACTGAAAATAAGAACGTAGGGCAAATACAACTCGAACCCTTTGTAGTTGACTACGTTCGTGATTTATGTAAAGATTACTTTGCCAACTACAAACGCAACGATGAGTTTGAGCGATGGATTTTTGAACATTCATCAGGTGTGCCCGGTGTCGTCGTGGAGTATTTGAAATATTTTAGTCAATATCCTCCCTTTTCGCCTGATGGCAATCTGGTAATGAATTTTGAAGGCAACGAATTTCTACCTTCGACGGCGCAATCAGTTTTTTCACAGCATCTCGAAACACTTACCGACGAGGAAAGAAATCTGCTTGCCATTTGCAGCGCCGAAGGGCGGGAATTTACCGCAAACATTGTATCGCACTTATTTAATCTCGATGTGTTGACTACAATCAAAAAACTCCGCTCACTGCAAAGCAAAACTGGAATCATCAAAAGCATCGGTGCTCAAGTGCGATATGGCGTCAAGACGACAGTTTATAAATTCACACAAGCGTTCTATCACTCGTTTTTTGAAAATTCTCTCGAGTACGAAGAATATACAGCTCTGCACGGTCAAATTGCGGCTTTGCTCAAGCAAAAATTCGAAGCCACAGAGGACGAAGCCATCAGAAGCGAAATTGCCCCCTATCTAGCGGCTCACAGTTCTGAATCAGGCGACGAAATTACTGCTCACGATATGATCATACTTGCCGCGAAATCCGCCGCTAATAAATATGGCAGTAACGAAATAGTCAAAGACCTGAGATTAGAATACGAGCAAATATCCGATAAAGAAAATCGTAAAGAGTACGACTACGAGTTCGACGAATTAATTCGGCAGACCGATACTAGCACATCACCGGCGGACAACGGAATCTCAGACGTTGAATCAGCCACTGGTTTTTCGCTGGATACCGCTGATTTCAAATTGATGCGTAAATCCATTATAAATGATATACTTAGGTATGATTATAATTCTGCGGGGAATAAACTCGAGCACATAATTAATTCGATATATACTGATCTATCTTATCTCGAGAAAATTCAAGTACTTACACTTTCAGCAAAATGCTCGTTGGCACAAAGTTCCCTTGTATCCGCTGAAAATAAATTAGCTCGAGCATTGGATTTACTTGCTACATTTACCGATCCGACAGCCGAGGCAATAGTATTCGTAAATACGGCACTTTACCACAATTCACAAGGTAATATGGGTAAGGCATTCTATTATCTTGACAAAGCCACAAAAATTTCACTGAACTTACCCGCAGAAATTAAATTGCTCATTCTTTCGGCGATAGCAATAGTAATTAAAAAATCTTCTCCTGAAAAGTCCGTCGGCTACTACGAAGCCGCCCGAAAACTAAGCAAGTCACTGAATTTCGAATATTTCGGTAAAGAACTAAGCGAACTCGTCGTATAGAATGCGCCTTTTACAGTAACAATCAAAGCAAATCTTGCTGAGTGTTTTATCCGTCCCGTCATTCTTCACTTGGCTCAGAATGAAGAGTTAAAATTTTTTTTATAAAAAGGTGTAACAAAATGTATTTTGATCTGTTCTTTGAAATTAGAGATGTGCAAATTTTGAACAAGTTTTATGAAATTATGTGTACTGTTTAGAATTTAACTTGACAATTTGTCAAACTATTGTTTAACTATTTAGGGGTTTTAAAATGTATAGAAAGTTTGTTTTAATGCCATTAGTTGTAGTTTTTTTGAC
>CAZWXI010000080.1:0-13847 GCA_964637845.1 uncultured Hyphomicrobiales bacterium
GACTATAAAAGTAATTACTCACGCTGTCACCTTTCTGCATAGAAATAAACCAATCACGACATGCTTTCTCTCTATCTCCGAAAGCATAAAATGCTTTACCTCTTTGCCTGAGTGCCATTGTAGAATCATATTTTTGCTCAAGAGCTACGTTGAAATCATTTATAGCTTTTGAGTATTCCTTGTAAATACCAAATAGCACTCCCCTGTTATAATATGCTTCTGGATAAAACTCGCGTAATTCTAATGCTCGATTTAAGTCAACCATTGCGATTTCGTTCTTTGCGATTTTAATATTTGTGACACCACGGTAATATAGCGCTTCGGCATAATCATTTCTAAGTTTGATTGCTTCATTGAAATCTGCAAGTGCACCCTGGAAGTCGTTCATATCATATTTGACGACGCCACGATTATAGTACGTAAAAGGTGAGTGTTTGTAAAATTCAAGTGCTCTATCGAAGTCCTTGACAGCAAGCTCGGGTTTTTTAAGCTTACCGTATGTTAAGCCTCTTGCTCCATATGCCTGAGTATAATTGGGATTTTTATTCAAAACAATATTTAATTGCTCTAGAGATTCTTCGTACATGTTACTTCTCTGTAAGAGAATCGCATAATTCGTCCTGATTTGGACAGCATTAGGGTTAAGTTTGAGTGCATTTTGATAGTCATGCATGGCAGAGTCAAGCAGTCCGATTGTCGTGTAGCAATTTGCTCTGTTATTCAGTATGTTGAACGCATCTGGATTTTGAGTAAGAGCTTTATTGTAATCTTGAAGAGCTTCTTTGTGCCTGCCCTGTCTCATTAGGTAATTACCTCTATTGTTGTAAGCTGACAAGATATTATCGGATTTTTCAATTATGTAAGTATAAAACTTAATCGGCGAATCGTAAATTCTACCATGTACGTTGGCATAGTATGCAAAGCCTACTGTTAATATTAAGAAAGCTGAAGCAATAACTTTTGGATAATTTTTAAATATATCTCTCGGTATCAGCGATAAAATCATCATTAATAGTCCGGCTGCGGGTAGGTAAGCTCTATGTTCCAGATAAGTATAAGTAAACTCATCTGTAGATTGCCTGTAAAACATCGGCGGTATCGTAAAAACCAAAAACCACACTATACCCACAAGATACAAACTTCCATTTGACTGTTTATTCATTATCAATCCGATTACTGAGGCAAATAAAGCAATTATTCCGATAGCAGTCACGAGTGTTGTCGTTTCAGCCATTGGCGACAGATTTATGGGAATGATAAACTTACCCAAAAATTCAGGAATTGTAGCTAAATTCATGAAAAAATTTGAGAGCAAGATATTTGATTCTGCCGGATTGAAGCCAATCATCTTGGTCCGGAACCAAATATAAAAAACTACCACAGCTAACCATAGTAACAAACCTATGAGAAACTTAGGTTTTAAAAGAGATGAGAATTGCTTGCCGGTTTGTAAAAAGTAGTAAAGTGAAAAGACGGCGATCCCCACAACTGCAGTCTCTTTAGAAAATATTGCGAATAAAAACGACAAAACACTTAATACAAGATAAATGTAGTTATGCTTTTCGAGAAATTTGACATAAAAAACGAATGACGATATAACAAAAATTGCTAAAAATAAATCACCACGTGACGGTATCCAAACGACAGTATGAACAAAAAACGGATGAACGGAGTAAAGCAAAGCAAAACCAAATGATAAACGACGCTCAATTTTCAATTTCAGGAGTAAAATATATAGCAGCAGGCAGAAAATTATATGAAGTATTAAGTTGGTAAGATGGAAATAAAAATTATCGAAATTACCAATTGATGAGTCCAATAAATAGCTCAATGACTGCAATGGCCTATAAAAGTCACCGGAGCCGTATTTAAGGAAAGCATCTCTTTTAAATGCCTCTTGGTAGTCTTTAATGCCGTTAATTTGTCTTGCATTCGACAAAATTACGTCATCATCAAATCCAGATAAGCCAAGCTCCGTCGAATACCAATAAACTGCAAGCGGAACAATAAGTAATATTAAAAAGTATAAAAAATTATACTTGTCTGCATATTGATTCCTTATTTCATTTTTCTTGCTTTGTTTCATAATTCATTATTCGCATAAATCAATAATCAAAACTGTTATAATCCAAACTCAAATTTAATGATTTTATGCAAGATTGACACTAAAATACAACTTTCCTTTTTTATGAATTTTTTTTTAATTAAGTTTGAAAGTAAGATTTTTGCAAAAAGCAAAAACCTGATTTTATGTAACAAATAAAGGATATAAATTATGAAAATCTTAGTTGCAGACGGACTCTCGAAACAAGGAGTCGAAATTTTATTGAACGCAGGTCATGAAGTAGTTGACCAAAAATTGTCATCGGAAGAATTATTAGAAAAAATCAAAGATTTTGAAGCCATTATTGTCAGAAGCGCTACAAAAGTCACTAAAGAAGTAATTGATAACGGCACGAATTTGAAATGTATCGCTAGAGGCGGCGTTGGTCTTGACAATATTGATGTAGCACATGCCAAAGAAAAAGGTATCCCTGTACTTAATACGCCCGGAGCGTCTTCAATATCTGTTGCTGAATTGGCAATTGCTCACATGTTCGCGGTAGCAAGGTTTTTGAACTTGAGTAATACAGCAATGAGACAAGGTCAATGGCCAAAAAAAGAATACGCAAAAGGTTTTGAGCTAACAGGAAAAACATTAGGACTTTTTGGACTGGGCAACATCGGTAAGGAAACTGCAAAACGTGCTTTGGGACTAGGTATGAATGTTATTGCTTTTGACCCGTATGTTACTTCAACCGATTTAAACGTAGAGCTAACCACAAAAGACGAAGTCTTGGCAAAATCAGATTTTATATCCATGCACATGCCGCTAATTAAAGCCGAAGGGCCTGCAATAACAGCAGTTGAATTTGCAAAAATGAAGAATGGCGTTGTAATCGTCAATTGTGCTCGCGGAGGTGTGATTATTGAAAAGGATTTATTGGATGCTCTTAATTCAGGTAAAGTCAAAGCCGCCGGCATAGATGTATTCGAAAATGAACCATGCACGGAAGCCCAAACCTCATTGATTAATCATCCGAACGTCAGTGTTACCCCACACATCGGCGCCCAAACAGTCGAGGCTCAAGATAGAGTTGGAATTGAAATAGCCGAGAAAGTAGTAGAAGCTTTGAAATCGTATTAAATTAGGAGATAGATATGGCGGTATTCAAAAGATTTAAAGCGTTTATACCATTACCCGAAAAAGCGAAAGATATAGCCGCTCCACCGTATGATGTGATTAGTTCATCAGAAGCACGTGAATACGTGAAAGATAAACCATTTTCTTTTCTTCACGTTGGTAAACCTGAAGTTGACTTAGACCCTAATATTAATATTTATGATAGTCAAGTTTATCAAAAGGGTAAAGAGAACTTAAATGAATTAATCAATCAAGGTTTGCTTATAGAAGATGCTGATGAATATCTTTATGTTTACGCTCAAACGATGAATGGACGCACTCAATACGGATTAGTAGGTTGTGCATCTGTCGAAGATTATTTGGACGATAAAATTAAAAAGCATGAGAAAACCCGCAAAGTTAAGGAAGCAGACCGATGCAACCATGTTAGAGTAACCAATGCTCACACCGGACCAATATTTTTGACATACCGCGAAAATGATGAAATAAACAGCATTGTTGAAAAACTTACGGCCAAACAGCCAATCATTGATTTTGTGGCAGACGACGGTATAAGGCACCAGGTATGGAGAATAGATGCGCAAAATGTATTAGATAAAATCGAAATGATATTGGCGGCAATTCCAGAGTTTTACGTTGCTGACGGTCACCATCGTTCAGCAGCGGCGGCTATTGTTGGTAGTGAACGTAAAGAAGCAAACCCGAATCATAATGGCACCGAAGAATATAACTTCTTTTTGGCTGTTTTATTCCCTGCTTCTCAATTGTACATCATGGACTATAACAGGGTTGTCAAAGATTTAAATCATTTACTTGAGGAAGAGTTTTTAGCTAAACTCACCGATGTTTTTGAAATAGAAAAGCCAGACAGACAATATAAACCAACTAAAAAGGGTGAAATAGGGATGTATTTGAATTCTCAGTGGTATAAGCTCGCTTTCAAGCCTAAATTTAATAATATCAATGACCCAGTAGAGAGTTTAGATGTGGCACTCTTGCAGAAATATGTATTGGATTTAATTTTGGGTATAGCTGACCCAAGAACTGATAACAGAATAGACTTTGTCGGTGGTATCAGAGGACTTGGCGAACTCGAAAGACGTGTTAATTCAGGTGAGATGAAAGTTGCTTTTGCAATGTATCCAACATCAGTTTCAGAATTGATGGCAATAGCCGATGCAGGTAAAATTATGCCTCCTAAGTCAACATGGTTCGAACCTAAGTTACGTGACGGCATATTTGTTCATTTTCTAGATTAGTAAAGTTTTAACTTGCGACGAAAGTCATTTCCTGACAAGTCGGAAATGACTTTTTTCATTAATAAAAATTAATATTGCAAAATCAAAAATATTTTTTAATTTTGCTAATATTTTTAAAACATTGTGAGGTATTAAATGAAAGTCTTAAAAACAATTCTTTTAATTATTGTAGCTCTAATCGTATTATTTCTGATTGTTGCGGCATTTATGCCATCAAAGTACTACGTCGAGCGAAGTATTGATGTCAATAAACCAGTGGAATTAGTTTTCGAACATGTTGTTGACCTTAATCACTTCGAACAGTGGAGCCCATGGTATAAATCAGAGCCTTCCGCTTATTTAGGTGTGGAAGGACAAGGAGTAGGACAAGTATCACGATGGGATGGTGATACCGTTGGTAAGGGTTCGTTGACTGTTACAAAAATATTAGAAAATGAACTCGTCGAACAAATGCTAATTTTCGAAGCCCCGATGGCAGGAGAAGCAGATGTTAAATTTACATTTACCGAAAACGAAGATGCTTCTGTCAAAGTGTCTTGGATAACAGAGGGCAAACTTGGCTATCCGATTGCGAGATTCTTCAAATCAATGATTGAGACAGACCTTGTAAAATCATTCGACGAGGGACTTTTAGCACTCAAAGAACGTGTGGAAGCAATTGAAGGAACATACTATAAGGTAACGATAACGGAGTTCCCAGCCGGGAAATACTATACTGTAGCTGAAAAAGCACAGGTTAACGAAATCAAAAATAAAATGGAAATTGCTATGGGTGAGCTTTATAATTTCTTAAACGCCAACAGTATCCAGCCACAGGGATATCCTATGGCAATGACGGTAGAATACAATGAAGAAGCCAAATACTGGGATTTTATTGCTGCTATACCCGTCACAGACAATTCCTTAACTCCCACAGGAAGGATTAAAACATATGAAATGCCGGCTACTAAAGCTCTAATGGTCAAATATGTCGGTTCTTATGACATGATGGAACCCGCTTATCGAGCAATAGAGAATTATGCTAAAAAGCATAATTTGGAATTCTCGGGCATGCCAATCGAGCAATACGTCAATAGCCCTATGGATACACCAACATCGGAGCTTGTAACGAATATCTTTTTCCCGATAAAATAACCCATACTGTAAAAAAAGTAGTTGCCTGGGTGTCCAATATTGGCAATTCCTCAGGCAACTACTTTTAACATTACATTTCATTTCAAGCAAATCTATAAAATATCATTGTGCAAAATGTATTAGTTTTGTATTTTATTAATTTAGATTTGGTTATATATGAAAAAGGTTTGTGTTTTAGGTACCGGCATGGTAGGTGCTGCAATTGCGAAAGATTTAGCAAAAAACTATGAAGTTACTGTAGCTGATATTTCGGCGGAGAATCTATCAAAATTTGCTAATTCAGGAATAAGGACAATCCAAAAAGAACTGAACTCTTTTGAAAATATAAAATCGGTAGTAACCGAAGCTGACTTAGTCATTGGAGCATTACCGGGTTTTATGGGTTTTCAAACTCTCGAATATCTAATTGAACTGGGCAAAAATGTAGTCGATATCTCATTTTTCCCCGAAGATGCTTATCGATTGGATGAAAGAGCAAAACAAAAGGACATAACAGTTATTGTGGATATTGGGGTAGCTCCGGGAATGAGTAATTTTATTTTGGGTGCTCACGCAAGAAAATTCAATGTGCAAAAATTTGTGTGTTATGTTGGTGGATTGCCTAAAGTAAGGATATACCCGTTTCAATACAAGGCGCCATTTTCACCGATTGATGTATTGGAGGAATATACTCGTCCCGCAAGATACGTTGAAAATTCCAATTTAGTTGTCAAACCTGCTCTGTCGGAACCTGAATTGATAGAGTTTGAGAATATCGGAACTTTGGAAGCATTTAACACTGACGGACTCAGAAGCATTATAAGAAACATTAAAGCACCAAATATGATTGAAAAGACCTTAAGGTGGCCAGGTCATATAGATTTGATGAGAGCTTTGATTGCTGCAGGTTTTTTGAGTAATGAACCTATAAATTTTCAAGGGATGAATTTCTCTCCCCTCGGATTTACATCTCATATTTTATTCAGTAATTGGAAATTAAAAAGTGACGACCCGGAATTTACAGTTATGCGTGTTATTGTTGAAGGCAATATACACGAAAAAATAAACGGATTTGAGAAGCAATCATACGTTCGATACACCTATGACCTTTACGATGAGACCGATACTATCACGGGGACATCATCAATGGCACGAACTACGGGATATACAGCTGCTGCCACAGCGGACCTATTTTTAAATGGAATGTTTAGAACCAAGGGCATAATTGCGCCCGAAATGTTACCTGAAAATGATGATATTTTTAATTACATTTTCGATTATTTGAAAAAGAGAACTGTCATTTATAAAGTTAAAAGCGAAATTCTGAATTGATGGTAACTATAAGCGACATCAGCGATGCTTTGATTGAGCCATACAGAGATTTGAAAATAATACCCCGGGCAATTGAAAGCAAAAATACTTTCATAGTTGAGGGTAAAAAAGCCGTATTAAAACTGCTGAAAAGCGACTACTGTATTGAATCATTATTTGCCGTTCAGGAGTTTTACGATGAGTTTTCGACAACCATTAACGAAAAAGTTGAACTAACAAAACAATTTGTGGCTCCAAAACAATTAATGAATGATATTATAGGATTTAAATTGCACACAGGAATTTTAGCCGAAGCGCTTGTACCGACATATAGTACGATTGACACAAATGCAAATACAATTGTCGCTTTAAATAAAATCACTGATGCTGAAAACCTCGGCTCAATAATTCGTAATTGTTTAGCATTTGGAATTGATAATATAATATTGGATTCCGGTTGCTACTATCCATACTCTCGACGTGTTGCACGTGTGTCAATGGGAAGTATTTTCTATGAAAACATTCAAATTGTAAATACTTTAAATGACAATCTTAAAGAATTGAAAAATAATAATTTTAGAATTATCGCGATTGAGAATCATACTTATTCAGAACCTTATAAAAATATTAAACCTGAGAGCAAAAAAATCCTTATATTTGGCAATGAAACGGCGGGTATTGCTCAAGGCATTTTAGATATATGTGACGCTGTTGCACATATACCTATGACTAATAAAATCGAGTCTTTGAATGTAGCTTCCGCGTCTGCAATTTTACTAGGACATTTTTTTGATTTATCGCATGGCATTACCGAATAATTGGAATATATTAGATATAATACGACTAAGCTGTTCAAAGAGAATAACATCATACGAATTAACTAAAATTGTTGATGAGTTTCAATCATTTGAACATTTTAACATTTCAAAGCATCCATTGAAGCAAAAAGTATTTGCCGAAGAAATATTTGCCCCCAACAATCTTTACTACGACGAGAGTAACAGACAATTAGATAAAGCCTCTGAACTGGGTTGCCGCTTAATTAGCATTTGGGACGAGGAATATCCCGAATTACTGAAAACGATTGCCTATCCCCCACCAATACTCTTTGTGAAAGGTCAATTACAAAAAAGCGATTCTGTGTGTATTGCCATAGTTGGTACGAGGCGCGCAACAACTTACGGGAAATTATGCTCCGAAAGATTTGCTGATTTCTTTGCTCGCAATGAGGTCATTACCGTAAGTGGTTTGGCATATGGAATTGATACCACGGCGCATATGGCAACCGTAAAAAGCAATGGAATTACTTATGCCGTGATTGCATCAGGTATTGACAAATTATCACCAGCTATATCCGTAAAAAATGCCGAAAAAATTGTTGAATCAGGTGGAGCCGTTATTTCTGAATACAAAATGGGTATAAATGCCAATTTATCCTCATTCCCACAGAGAAACAGAATTATAGCAGGTATATCGAAAGCGGTTCTTATTGTGGAAAGTGCCATAAAAGGCGGCTCTTTGATAACTGCAAAAATTGCCTTCAATGAAGGGCGAGACGTTTACGCTATTCCCGGAAATATTACAAACAAAACAAGCGAAGGAACAAACGAATTAATAAAGAACGAATCTGCAAAAATTGCTATTTCACCTGAACAGATTTTGAGCGAACTTGGCTTCGACAAGATAACACCTCAATCAGATAAGAAAAAACCAGTATTTTCGAACTCAAATGCAGAAAAACTATATTCAATATTGAATTTTGAACCAATTCACATTGATATGTTGATGCAACAAAGCGGAATTGATATATCGAGTTTACTGGTAGTTTTACTGGAACTTGAATTTAACGGACACATCAGGCAATTGCCCGGAAAGTACTACATAAGAAACAATTAAGGAAACAAAAATGGATTTTAAAACCGATTTAAGCAACTTTTTAGAAGTAGTAGAAAAAAGAATAAGGACAATTACTCCTTTAACAGAGCCGAAATTGTTATATGAACCATTTAATTACATCATGCAAGAAGGAGGCAAAAGGATTAGACCTGTTCTCGCTATGGTGTGTTGCGGTGCCGCAGGTGGCAACCCTATGGACGCAGTTGATTGTGGTGTTGCCATTGAGGTATTACATAATTTTACTTTAGTCCATGATGATATTATAGACGCTTCGCCTCTACGGCGAGGAAGGCCAACAGTTCACGTTAAATGGAACACCGATGTTGCTATTCTGACCGGAGATATGATGATTGGTTATGCCTATAAAATCCTGCCAAATTCTAAACAACACCAGCGCAGCGATGATATACTAAAAATTTTCACTAATGAGTTGATTGAAGTATGCGAAGGTCAAGTTTTAGACATGGAGTTTAACCATCGTAACGACGTTACAATGCTTGAATATATCAACATGATTGACAAAAAAACCGCTCGCTTAATTGAAGCATCTTGCACAATTGGTGCTCATTTGGGATTTGCAAATGAACTTGAAATTGAGTCTATAAAGCAAATTGCTCATAATACAGGTCTTGGATTTCAAATACAAGATGATTTACTTGATATGACAGCAGACCAATTAAAGTTAGGGAAAAAAATCGGAAAGGATATAACCGAAGGGAAAAAAACTTATTTGATTCTTGCGGCTTTGCAAAATGCAAGTTCACATCAAGATAAGCAACTGCTTGACTTATTTTATCGCAACAACGGATTACCCGAACAATACATCCTTCAAATGGATGAATTGTTCAAACAAACTGGCGCCTATGACTTAGCAAAAGAGCAAGTCCAAATTTATTTTCAAAATGCTTATAAAGAATTTGACAATCTAAAACAAAATCAATATACCAAAATGTTTCGATGGTTGATAGAGTCAATTGAGAAAAGAAATTTTTAATTAAAGTCTAATGAGAGCCATGGTCTCTTGCATCATTGTCGAGTTGTGTTCGAGCGTTAGTTGTTTATAGTTGATAGTATCAATAATTGTTCCTATAAAACACAAACCAATAGTTAAGAAGTACAAGATACCCATTCCGATTTGCTTAATGAAAAATCTTTGTAAACCGGCAAATCCTAAAAATCCTACTATACAGAAAATTAACACATTCTGTGATGTTTGGCGCTTGTTTCTATAAATTTGTGCAAACAGCATAAGTTGTTGTTCATTCAAATCGGCTGTGTACCTTTCTAAAATCTTTAGTTCTTCGAACTCAACGTCCGGAAAAAGTTGTATTAATTGATGATTCATTGTAAAACTCCTCTCTAATGAAATTATTTCTAAACAAAACTATTATGCGGTGTAATATGATTATCAAGGCTAATACCCCTAATGGATGAGCATGAAGTGATTGAACAAAATCACCTGAAAAAATTAATGAAATCGATTTACCAAGTCCACAACCGGGGCAGAAATCAAGTCCTAAATTACTTAATGGACACAAAGTAAAATGAGTTGTTTCAATTTTGATGAAATAAAGCCAAAGCAATGCCACACACCAAAAAATAAGTTCCATGTATTTGGCAATGCTTGTCATTGATATTTCACGCCTGTACTAAAAATAATATAAACTGGAAAATGATTACTTTCTTTCAACAAATTTAGCGATTTGACATAAAGTATTCTAATATTTAAAAATATTTTTCATTTAAATACGAAATAGCCTGTTATATAAACTAAATTTGAATAAAATTGTTAAACTCACATAAAGATAATTCGTAATGTTCACAGAAAAGTTTCAGACAAAACAAATTGATTTTGCAAAGTACGGTATCAACACAGTTCGCCAAATTTTTTATAATTTATCCTATGATGAATTATTCGAACATGAGACCAATCCCGAGCTACAAGGATTCGAGAGAGGTTATGTAACTAATTTAGGTGCTGTGGCGGTAGATACGGGAATTTTTACCGGACGCTCACCGAAGGACAAATATGTTGTTAAAGAACCGTCGGCTGAAAACAATGTTTGGTGGGCTAATCCGGGGAGAAAAAGTTCGGATAATAAACCAATATCGGTTGAAATTTGGAATCATTTGAAACAACTTTCCGTGACTCAATTATCCGACAAAGACTTGTATATAATAGATTGTTATGCCGGAGCTAATGAAGATACTAGAATCAAAGTTCGCTTCATCATGGAAGTTGCTTGGCAAGCACATTTTGTAAAAAATATGTTTATTCGCCCGACCGATGAAGAATTAGAAAGTTTTGAGCCAGACTTTGTAGTTTTAAATGCCTCCAAAGCAACAAATCCAAATTGGAAAGAACAGGGTTTGAACAGTGAAGTCTTTGTCGCGTTTAATCTTGCCGAACATATGGCAGTAATAGGTGGCACTTGGTATGGTGGTGAAATGAAAAAAGGCATTTTCTCAATAATGAACTATTACTTACCTTTAAGAGGAGTTGCTTCGATGCACTGTTCTGCCAATATGGGTAAAAATGGCGAAACAGCAATCTTTTTCGGGCTCTCTGGGACCGGTAAAACGACACTTTCGACCGACCCGCACAGATTGCTTATAGGAGATGATGAACATGGCTGGGACGATGAAGGAATTTTTAATTTCGAAGGCGGATGCTATGCGAAATGTATAGACTTAGACCCCAATAAAGAACCGGATATTTATCATGCTATTCGGAGAGATGCTTTGCTTGAAAACGTTGTTTTCGATAGAGAAACTGGATATATTGATTTTCGTAATACTTCAAAAACAGAAAATACACGGGTATCCTATCCACTCTATCACATAGAAAATATAGTTAAACCCCTATCTAAGGGCAACCATCCGAACGTAGTGATATTCTTAACCGCTGATGCTTTCGGAGTGCTTCCCCCGGTTTCAAAGCTTACAAAGGAACAAACTGAATATCACTTCTTAAGTGGTTATACTGCTAAACTTGCCGGTACTGAGCGAGGAGTAACCGAACCGCAACCATCATTTTCGTCTTGTTTCGGAAATGCATTTTTGATGCTGCATCCGACTAAATATGCCTATGAGCTAACTAGAAAAATGGAAAAATACAATTCATTAGCATATTTAATAAATACGGGATGGGTCGGTGGTCCTTATGGTATCGGTAGAAGAATTGATTTAGTATCAACTCGGGCAATAATAGATGCTATATTTGACGGTTCAATAGAAAATCAAGAATTTGAGATGCTACCAATATTCAATCTCGCAATTCCAAAAAGTCTTCATGGCGTAGACCCAAAAATTTTAAATCCAAGAAATTTATGGATAGACGCTAACGAATGGGATAATGCCGCACGTTCATTAGCAGAAAAATTTATTAAGAATTTTCAAAACTTCACCGATAATGAGCACGGTTTGAGTTTAGTCACTGCTGGACCCTCACTTTAAATTTTTTTTTCTTATATTAGCCGTACAAATAATCCTTGTGCGGCTTTTTTTGTTTATAAATCAAAATTGATATGGCTTATATACTGCACAACAGCAATTTCGACATAAATACTAAATTATATGAATTGGAGAGAGCAATCGATCACCACATCAACAATGATGATTTGGAATCTCTTATCATAATCGTACCTACGGGAAAATTAATTTATAAGTTCCGCCGAGAAATTATAAAGAAATATTTCGCAATTCATCGAAGGCCATGTATAACTCCAAAAATATTCAATCTTAGAACCTTTGTAACTTATTGTTTTGAGAACTTATATAAGAATCGCGACTATGTACTTGTTTCAGATGCCTACCAAAAAGCTTTATTTGAAGAAGCTATTGAAAAAGCCGATTTAAAGTTTTTCGTAGTAAACAACAGGGTCAAATATGCACTTGTGGACAGATTATCTGATTTGATTTACGGAATCAAGGAAGACGGTATTACCATTACCCATATAGCCGAAGAAATTGCTGAGGACAATGATTTAATTACTGACAGATCAAGATTAAATGACATTTTGAGTATTTATCAAAAATATCAAGAACTCTTATCCCCAAGTCTTTTTGATTTGGCAGAGGTCCTTAATAGATTAAACTCAGAGTTCGACGAAAAGTTCCTTAACAGTAGTTCCTTTTGTGCTTTTATGAAAAGTATTGTATTCCCTGCAATGCCAAATAAAGAAGGCAAGATGCTTGTGTGGGGTTTCAGCGAATTTAAAATGCCTGAGGTGCATTTTTTATCACATTTTGGCAAAAGCGGAATACCGACAGCCATTCATCTTGATTTTTCCGAAAAGAACGGCCCTTTGTTCGGTAATTTAAGTGAGTTGACGGATAACCTGACTCAATCAGGATTTATAGGATACAACGATGATACTGATTTTGGTGATGATTATCAAAATCTTAAACCAAGCGACTTTTTCCGGAAATATCTTTTTGCGATTGAAACTCCAATTCCTTATCAAAAGGCAAATGATTCGCTTGCTATACTTGAATTCGAGACAATAGATGACGAGGTTGATTATATCGCAAATCTTGTGAAATATCTTATCGTACATGAAAATTTCAAAGCGACCGATATTTGCATCGTAACTCGTCATCCTTCGGCGTATTCCGATAAATTCCGAGAAAATTTTTACTTAAAAGGTGTTCCTGCGCACATTTCCGATAGATATGAATTATCATCATCTCCCGTTGTGAATGCAATTTTTAGTGTATTTTCATTGATTATTAATGGATTTGACAAAAAGGATTTGATTAAGGTATTGAGCAATAAATTATTAAGCATCAAATATAGATATGAAAATAATGAATTTTCGCCTGATTTATCAATACTAAGGCAAGTTGCATCTGATTTGAGAATTAAAGGCGGCAATAGATTCGGAGGTGTAAAGCAATGGATAAACCGTTTGACAAGAGCTATTGATTATTATAATTTGCAAATAGATAAAGAAACTGAACTACTTGATGAGATTGATTTAGCAAAAAGTCTAGAAAATGCAGAAATTGCATTACGTGATATCAAGCATTTGATAGAAGTGTTTCGCCCAATAAACAGAGAATTGACTTTCGATGAATTTGTT
>CAZWXI010000081.1:0-13836 GCA_964637845.1 uncultured Hyphomicrobiales bacterium
TTAATTTTATATCTTGTCTCTATTAGGAAGGTCCTACTTCGAGGGCTACCATCTGGCTCCGATTCTGATATTTTACATTTAGGATAATTACGTCGCCTTCCTTTTTGTTTTCGATTATCTTTTTGAATTCCTTGGGATTGCTAACGGGTTTGCGGTCCACTTCAGTAATTACCGCACGAGCCATCAATCCACGCTCTGCGGCTTTGCTGAAGCGGGTAACATCAGTCACCAAAACACCCGATTTGACTTGGTATTCTTCCTTAATATCTTTAGTTACGGGCGAAATCGTAAATCCGAGATTCTCGAATTTAATCGGTTCATCAGCTTTTTGCTCGGGTTCGGAGCCTTTGCGAGGTGGTGATGTTGCTACTGCCATATCCTCCTCACGCGGTTTCAATGTGACGGGGATGTTGATTTTCTTGTTATCTCTCCAAATAGTTAGATTAACTTTATCGCCGGCACGATAGAACACTATCCGACTCTGCAATTCGGACGGAGAATTTACTTCGCGTCCGTCAACTTCGAGAATTACATCTCCCTTTTCGATACCTGCAGATTTTGCGGCTCCGTCATCAACGAGGTCTTGCACTAAAACACCTTGTACTTTGGGCAATCCAAGTCCGCGAGCAAATGTTTCATCGACATTTTGTATTATTACACCTATATAACCTCGGTTGATTTGTCCGTCGTCAATCAAATCGTCAACCACGGCACGCATCAAATCCACGGGGATAGCAAATCCGTATCCCATAAATCCGCCAGTCTCGGTAGCAATTGCAGTATTGATACCAACGAGCGAGCCGTTAATGTCGAAAAGTCCACCGCCACTGTTGCCGGGGTTAATTGCGGCATCTGTTTGAATGTAGTGTTCAATAGAATTTGGACCGCTTCTTACTCTTGCACCGCGTCCTACAGCGCTGATGATGCCGCTTGTTACGGTATGGTTGAGACCAATTGGATTACCTACGGCAATTACAAGCTGACCGACTTTGAGATTATCCATATTGCCGAAGTGAGCGGCTGCGAGATTTTCGGCGCTGATTTTCAGCAAAGCTACGTCAGTCAGTGGGTCGCTACCTACAAGTTTAGCGACGTATTCTTTGTTGTCAATCGTTTGAACGCGTATGCCATTCTCTTTGGCATTGGCAATTACGTGATGATTCGTAACAATATAACCGTCTGACGAAACAACCACGCCTGAACCGCTGCCTCGTTGGCGGCGATGCTCGGGAATATCGAAAAATCTGTCGAAAAAGTTGTCCATGGGATTACTGCCTCTAAGGGCAACTTCTGCTTCGACGCTAATATATACTACTGTCGGAAGTACTGCTTCGCTTGCCGCAACCAAAGTTCTATTGAGGACGACAGCGGCTTCGTCGGGATTAACCGGTGGTGCGGGAGCGCCGAGTTTGGTGTTCTCATCTGCGAAAAGTGATTTGAACGAACTGACGTTAAAATTTGACACCAACAAGACGCCCATAAATATCCCTATCCCGATCATTAGTATGGATATTATTATAGACCTTTTCATTTATTACTCCTATTATTAATTTTAAATCTAACTTATAAAAAAACGTTTTTCAAATTAAATTCTTGTTACGCAATATAGACGAAAAATGTTAAATTATGTAATAAAACATAAGGACACAAAAATTATTTTTAGCTTCGATGAAACAAAATGATTTTGATTGCGTTTAAGCAAAAAATAAAATGTTTGATAATTTATTCAAAGGTCAATATATGAAAAGAATTCTGACTATTTTGCTTTTAGCGGCTTCGGCTCTGCTAATTTACTCTTGCTCTGAGGATAGCGGTACAAACAATACTTCCACCGGAGATATGTATATGATGAAAGAGGGGAACTATTGGGTTTACAACTCTGACGAATTAGATGAAGAGGGGCAGCACGTCGCAACAAGTATCGATTCGGTCGTAGTCACCCGAAAAACGAACAAATTGAATAAGGATTGCTTCGAACTAAAAGCCTATTCAGACGGTGTTCATGAGGGCAATACTTACCAATATTCTGAAGGAACTATTTTATACACTTTGCTTGAATCAATTTTACCCGAAGACGGTTTAGGACTTCCGTTCGGTAATATCGAAGAGCAATGGGTTAAGATTGCCGATATGAACAGTTCGCAATGGGTAATTTTCGAATTAGATTTAAAAGATGCCGAAATTGATTACGGCGGCGTCGAAGGTAAGTTGAGCGGTAAATTCAAAATCACGGGCAAAAAAGGCCACACAGTGATACTTGATTATGTTTTAGGTAAAAAAGAAACAGCTCAGGAATTCATTACCGAAAACAGTGTCATAGGTAAACTCTCGCTTGCTCAACTCCCCGGCGTGACAATTGATATTGATTTCAAAATCGTTGCTCGCTCATATTTTGTTGCAGGCATCGGAATGGTTAGATCTGTCATGGAGCCGACGAAAATCGCCCTTAATACACCTATTGGAAAATATGAGCTCCCCGTTTCCGGTAGTAACGATAATTTAATCAGAACAAACGTCAAAAAATAAGATGTCATCAAAAAAAGGACTCGCAAGGGTCCTTTTTTTAATACAGTAAGATTGTTCGATACATTGATTGAACTTACTACCGTATAGACATGAAAAACTCAGGGCACATCGACGAAAATATTTCTTCCGACTTCATTGCCGACGATGTATTCTTTGCCACTGTATTTTATCGTCAACGGACCATTGAAAGGAGCTTTGGAAAGCACCGCAATATCAACCCCGGGTAATAATCCGACTTCCTCGAAATAAGCAACCATTTCGTGGTTGTCGTCGGCTATTCTTTTGATGATGTATTGCTTGTTCAATTCCGCATCAGTGAGCGGAAGAGCTTTGCTTACAGGTATTACACCGTCTTTCGATGGGATAGGATTGCCAAGCGGACTATACTCGGGGCGCCCGAGTAGGTCGTCAATACGCTCAACAAATTCATCGGAAACATAATGCTCCAAACGACAGGCTTCATCGTGGACTTTCGCAAGCGAAAATCCGAGAGATTCTTTCAGGTATAGTTCTAAAAGCCGATGGTGCCTCAGTATTTCGAGAGCTACCTTAGTGCCGTCTTCGGTCAGACGTACGCCTTTGTATGAATTGTAATCCACCAATTTCATGGCGGCTAAACGCTTTAGCATGCCGGTTACCGACGCACCCGATATATCCAACTCTTTAGCGATTTGAGTTGTAGAAACGGCAGAAGTATTTTCCTGCAACTTATAGATTGTCTTCAAGTAATCTTGAACTGATTGACTTAACATAGCTTTAAAAATTAAAATTTAAACACAATGATTTACAATATTAAAATAACTAAAATTTATACTTACCTAAAATAAGATTTTTTTTACAATTATCTAAATAAAAAATTCAAGATTATGAAATAAAATCTAAAAATCAGTGCTGACAAGGTCGCAACGATTACACTCAAGGCAGCTGAGCCAAGTGCCACTTTTGAGCCGAATTCCTTCCAAATGATGACAAAGGTGGTAAAACAAGGGAAATAGAAGGTTACAAAAGCTATGAAGGTCATTACTTGGGCTTGTGTCAAGGGTAAAAGCTCGAGTTTTTCCACTCCGAGCGCCTGATTTGCCATTACAAGAATTAATTCTTTTCTGAAAAATCCGAACACAAGAGTAGAACCCAGTTGCTCGGGGAGGTCCAAAATATAGTTCAGTATTGGAGCAAAGGCAATGTCAACATATTTCGAAATCTCGAAATATTCAATCCAACCGAGCAAAATGCTTCCCACAACTAAAAACGGCACTGCTTCTTTGAGAAATTCGATTACTTTGTACCAAGTCTTTCTGAATGTCAAGCTGATTGGGGGCAATCTCAGCGTCGGGATTTCAAGTATAAGTCCGGTCGGCTTTTTAAGGAATTTCGAAATAAGTTTGCCATTAACGGCTATCACAATTAAAACAAATATAAAAATTGCTATCGCCGCAGGTGGTCCTGCAAATGCCGCCGTCAAAGCAAATATCACCGCAATTCGAGCAGAGCAGGGGACAAAGGGTATAAGTATGCCGGTTAAAATCCTGTCGCGACTTGATTCGAGTATTCGTGTTGCGTAAATTGCTGGTACTGAGCATCCAACACCCATAATAAAGGCGGCGACTGATTTGCCGTGTAATCCGATTTTATGTATGGTATTGTCAATCAGAAAAGCCAATCTCGCCAAATATCCTGTATCTTCAAAAAATGATGTCAGTAACACAAGAGGCAGAAAATAAGGCAAGACAATGCCGATTGCCCCGGTTATGCCTTGAAAAGCACCATCAACGGTAAACCAAGTGAACATACTTGTTGCCTTCAATGGTTCATAAAGTCCTCCCAAGAAATCAAATGCGGGTTCTATAAGCTCGGCAAGGAAATTGCCTACATAAAAAATCGTTAAAAACATCAATGCAAAAAATATCGGTAACGATAGAAATCCAAGCTTGGGATGCATTATGAACCTGTCCAATCGTTCCATAAAGGATGATTTGTCCTTAGGGACAAATTGCGACGAGCTTTCGGCTATTTTCATCGCAATGTGGTGCCGCTCATAAGAAATCGCCTCATATGTATCAATATTGTGCTCTTGTTTGATTTCGTTTTCGATTCTTTTCAACTTTTCAGTGAATTTCGCATCGGTAGTAAATGGTAATAAATTGGTATTTTCAATAGCTTTAATCGCCCAAAAGTAATCGGCAATCAAATTCTTCGGTTTTACGGCTATGTCACTCAAAGTACCTTGCAATTCGTTGACATGCTGCTCTATGTGACGAGTATATTTAATCCGGTTGTGAGTGGGTTTGCCGGTGCGAATAATTTCGTAGCATTTAGAAGTAAGATTTTTGATGCCCTTCCCGTACAATGCAGAAATAGGCACAATTTGCAAGTTTAATTCTTTTGAAAGTTGCTCACGGTCTATTTCCAAGCCGCTGTGCTTGGCTTCTTCAAGCATATTAAGTGCCACGAGCATCGGAATACCGAGTTCGGTTAATTCAATTGTCATCTCCAAGCTTCGCACAAGGAGCGATGCATCAAGCACATTGATGATTAAATCAACGTGTTGAGTGGTCAGAAAGTCATAAGTTACTTTTTCGGCATTATCCGAATAGTTCAGCGAGTAAGTGCCGGGCAAATCAACAATTTTGTAATAATCGCCATAGACGTTTATTGTTGTCTCGGCAATTTGGACGGTCGTTCCCGCAAAATTCGATGTAGAAGTCTTTATGTCCGACAGCACGTTGAACAGCGTACTTTTTCCGGCATTCGGTTGCCCGACGATAGCGATTGTCTTGTTATTTATCATCAATATACTCAATATATATGCGTGAGGCAATGTCTTTGCCTATTGCAACGGGGGTTGAATTATTTGAAAGATTGGAGATTAATACGGGACCATTGCCGCCGCCGCCCTTCTTTTCGTAAATGCCCAGCGCATGAATACCCATGCTATGAAGTCTCAACTTGGATTCTCGCTCTGAATCAATAGCCTTGATTAGAAATTTCCTGTTGCTTACAGCATTTATTAAATTCAAATCTCTCATAAAAAAACATAAATATTAGAAATATCTAAGCACAAAATTAGATAAATCTAATCTAATAAACAAAGATAATTATAGAATTATTAACTATTTTATGATTTGAGTCAGTTTGAATTGTGCGTCATCGAGTGCTTCTTTTGCGGTTTTCCTGCCGTATATTGCTTCTACTGCCGCATCTTCGATAATTGCTTCTATATCGAGCCATTTAGGATGAACGGGCGTCATTCGGGCATGTTCGAGTTGCTTCGAGAATATCATTCTGTATGGATTGTTTTCATAAAATTCGTCGTTATAATAGGCATTATCAGCTGGAAATCCCGCTTCGATGACTTGCTTGCAGAACCTTAGTGCGTTCTTGCCGTCAGTCATGTATTTTATGAATTTTAGTGCAAGCTCGCGATTTTTCGTGTTACTGCTAATTGCTAAATATTCTCCGCCCGCAAATGATACTCCTGTATCTGAACTTTTCCCGGGGATAAGGGATACACTAAAATTAAGCGACGGGTTCTCATTTTTTATTTTTTCCAACAGCCATCCACCCGACACCCAAAGTCCGAGCTTACCTTCGGTGAAGCGAGAATCCAACTGCCTTTGCGTTTCAATAAGCCCGTTTCGGGAAAGTTCAACATACATTTCTATAGCTTCGATGTTCTCAGGCGAGTTAACAACAGGTTGCCCTTTTTCATTAAGGATATCGCCGCCGTAGGACCAGAAAAGGGATACTATTTTCTTATATTGCCTGTGTCTGTCAGATCCTGTAGCACCATATCCGTAAACTCCCTGAATATTATTGACAAGTTCTGCATATTCGAGAAGAGTTTTTGTGTCGTTTATTTTTGGTTCGCCGATTCCGGCTTTTGCAAGTAAGTCTTTGTTCACGAAAAGAACTCGCGTATCAACGATCCACGGTAAAGCATATATTTTGCCGTCCCAGAAAGACGGTGCGGTAGAAAAATCCACAAATCGAGAAATTTCGGCTTCATCGGTTGAAATTTCCGATAGTACGCCCGCGGATGAAAATTGTGCGACCCAGTCCGAGCCGAGTTCAAGTACATCAGGAGCGGTCCCAGAATTAAATGCTGCGAACAATTTCGTCTTTCCGTCCGACCAACTTAGTTCGACTACTTCGACTTTGCAGTCAAATTCCCTTTCGAACTCATTTATGATTTCCTTGAGAACATTCCTTTGGTACGGCTCACTCCAAAAGTGCGAGAATACGATTTTCTTTTCCTTATCGGTACTTTTCTCGCTTCCTCCGCATGAGACAAGCAGGATTATAAATGTTGTAAAGGCTAAAATATTTCTCATGTTTAGATAAATTATTCTAAAATAAACTTTAAAAATAACATTTTTTCCAGAACTGACTTTTTTTTGCTCGTTTTAGTGCTTAATTTTGTTAATTTGCAAGAGTTTTTTGTAACAATTAAAATATAAAATGTCAAAGAATGAACGATTTGATACGAAGTACATATTTATAACGGGCGGGGTGCTGTCGTCTCTCGGCAAAGGCATTGCTTCGGCATCACTTGCATTACTATTGAAGCAACGAGGTTTTAGCGTAACAATTATGAAACTTGACCCTTATATCAATGTTGACCCCGGTACAATGAACCCATTTCAGCACGGTGAAGTTTTTGTGACAGACGATGGCGCAGAGACAGACCTTGATTTGGGACATTATGAACGGTTCTTGGGCTATTCACTTAACAAAAAGAACAATCACACCACAGGGCAGGTCTATTTCGAAGTAATAACGAAAGAACGGAAGGGACAATATCTTGGCAAGACTGTTCAGGTTATTCCGCATATTACCGATGAAATCAAGAAGAGAATTTTCGGTTTTGAGGGACAGTTCGACTTTGTGCTAATCGAAATCGGTGGAACGGTCGGCGATATTGAATCTTTACCATTTCTCGAAGCTCAGAGGCAGATTAATTTAGAGCTTGGCTCAAGCCGCACAATTAATCTACATTTGACTTATGTGCCTTATATCAAATCAGCGGGTGAAGTAAAAACGAAACCAACTCAGCATTCTGTAAAGACGCTTATGGAATTTGGGATTCGTCCCGATGTGTTGCTCTGTCGTACTGAAAGCAAGCTACCACGGGATGTTCGCCAAAAAATTGCCTTATTCTGTAGTGTCGAGGAAAATTCTGTCGTGGAAGTTGTTGACGTTGACACCACGATTTACGAAGTGCCTCTCATGTTTGCAAAAAGGGGGCTTGAGGAAATCATACTCAAAAAGTTGAATTTGCCTGAGAGTGAGCTTGAAATTGAGACTTGGAATAAATTTGTTCATAGAATAAAATCTCCGAAGCACGAGGTAAACATTGCTCTCGTAGGTAAATACACTAAATATCGCGATTCATACAAAAGCATACTCGAAGCCTTTATTCATGCGGGCTCGATTAACAACACCAGAGTCAACGTCGAACTGATTAATTCTGAAAATATTACCCAAGAAACGGCTGCCGAAATTCTGCACGATATCGATGGCGTGCTTGTGGGCCCGGGCTTTGGCAATCGCGGAATTGAAGGTAAGATTGCAGCAATCAGATACATACGCGAAAACAATATTCCTTTTTTTGGCATATGCTTGGGAATGCAATGTGCTGTTATTGAATTTGCCCGCAACGTTTGCGGTATGGAAAATGCGAACTCAGGAGAATTCGAAAAAACTGAGCATAATGTGATAGATTTGATGGAAGAACAGAAAAAAATCAAAAACAAAGGTGGTACAATGCGACTCGGTGCTTATCCCTGCGTCATCGAACACGGAACTAAAGCATTTCAGGCGTATAAAAATGCTGAAATTTCCGAGCGACATCGCCACAGATACGAGCTAAACAATCAGTTTAAAGATATTTTGCTTCAAAACGGTATGATTATGAGTGGACATTCACCAGATAGGCAACTCGTTGAGATTATTGAGCTTAAGAATCATCGATGGTTTGTCGGTGTACAGTTTCATCCGGAATTGAAGTCAAGAGCAGTAACGGGGCATCCGCTGTTTATAAGTTTCATTAAAGCTGGATTACAATCAAATAATAAATCGAAAAAGAAAAGCAGTTAAATATATGGCAATTGATGCAATCATATTGTTCGAAAGCCCTGACGTAAGTGATTTGTATCCATTCAGCATAATGCACTGTAGTTGGGAATTACGAAGCGGTGTTTTCCGTAATTTCGAGCGGATTAAGTATTTTTTTCCCAAAACGAGTTTCGGATTTATCGGGCGTAAGTTGCAGTTACAGTCATTTCTCGTGCGCGAAGGTTTGAATAACGTTAAACCAGACGGGGACACACTCTACTTTGATGGAGCCGTTTTTCCTGATTTGAAAATCGAAGAAATCAAAGCCCATATTGGTAAATCGTCCGATAAAATAATTTCCTTTACTAATTCTGGAAAGCGCATTGCCCTGTATGTCCCATATGAATTTAGGAATACCTTGGAAGTTGCTTCTGATACGGTTGATTTGCATGCCAATGTTAACTCCGAATTTGTTGAACATAATGTCGGCGGACTCGGGCGATATGATTACATATGGAGTCCGCTTGACTTTGTCGGAAATAATATTAACGCTGATGTTAAACTGATTTCCAAATATTTTCAGAGGCTTTATCTTCCGCAATTTCATGGTATTCATGCGCTTGAACCCGAAAATATATTACTCGGGAAAAATGTGAAGATTGCACCAAATGTAGTGTTGGATGCTTCCGAAGGCACGATTATCATCGGCAATGGTGTGAAAATTATGCCTAATGTCGCTATCATCGGTCCTTGCTATATCGGAGATAATTGTGTAGTCAAAGTCGGTGCGAAAATATACGGCAATAGTTGTTTTGGTGAATTTTGCAAAATCGGCGGAGAAATCGACAATACAATAATCCATTCGTATTCAAACAAGCAGCACGAAGGTTTTTTAGGGCATTCATATATATGCGAGTGGGTTAACATTGGCGCCGATACGAATAATTCAGATTTAAAGAATACTTACAAAAGCATAAAAATGAGATTGCCGCATCGGATTGTCAATACAAATAAAATATTTCTCGGATTATTCTGCGGCGACCATACGAAAACAGCAATTAACACCCAATTCAACACAGGTACCGTCGTGGGCATATCGGCAATCATATTTGATGTGGGCTTTCCGCCGACTACCATCCCATCATTTGAATATGGAGGCAATAGTAATAGAAAATATAATCTTAATGATGCCATAGAAACAGCGCAAATTATGATGATGCGGCGAAACAAGAATCTTACGGACGAAGAAATTGCAATAATGGCAGAGGAATATATATCTATTAAGCGATTTTAATTCATGAAGTTACTAGATTATATCTACATCATCTTATCAATCATAATTCTCTTTCCGATTATTTATTTCCCATATTCGGGAGACTTATGGATTTATGTCACAGGTGGTCAGGTGATTGCAGAGGGAGGCAAGATATTTAAGGATTTTGTGGACCTAAAGCCACCATTTTTTTTTATGATTTTTTCGGTTATTTATACAATTTTTGGTAATACTGAGTTTAATGTTCGCCTTGCAGAGTTTTTAATTCAATCCGGAATAATTATTTTTTTATATTTTTTAATGAGTAAAATATTTGTATCGAATAAAATTGCATTCTACGGAGCATTGTTCTATTCACTATCTTATGCTGCTTTGACTCATGCAAATACTTTCCATGCCGAATCTTTTTTACCGGTTTTCATATTATCAATATTGTATTTGAGAACAAAAAACGCTTCTAGGATTAATAAATTTTTACAAGGGCTGTTCATTGGTTTATCCGGTGGTTTGAAATATACGTTTATAGCTATTTATCCGGCTCTATTATTAACTGATTCATTTATTCGCAAAAAATCCGAAGAATTCTTGGTTGAGCAATTAATCATATTAGCAGGTGTGATGAGTGGATTGAGTTTGACATTTATTTTACTATTGGACCCGGAAGTTCGTGTCGGATTTTTAGATGTTCAGAAATTCACTTATTATTATGCACAATTGCCGAAAGTTAATTTTGCTCTATTTAAATTAGCACACGACCATGCAACATACTTTTTAGGCAATCATTTGTCACTGTTGTTTGTTTCAATTATTATTATCGGGCTTATAGCAATTTATGGCAAGAATGATTGCTATAAGGAGCAGAAGCAGGTCATTAATCTGTTAGTCTCTATTTCTTTGCTCCTTTTGATTACTGTTTTTATCGAGAAAAAATTTGTAAATACACATTTTACGAGATTATTCATTCCGCTGACATTCTTTTTTGCCATAGGTGCAAATGAATTAATCAAATTGATTAAACCCAAATTGGAACATATAAATATAGAAAAAATTTTCTTCATGTCGATTATTATTCCATTTGTAATCTTTTTTTCACCCTTGCCAAGATATGTTACCGTTTTGACTCCTATTCCTCATTTCTATATGAATAAAGATAAATACATTGAACGTTATAATAAACCAGACACGCGTACAGTAATTTTGAGAGAAATCCACGA
The DNA here is from genome assembly GCA_964637845.1 of uncultured Hyphomicrobiales bacterium. Classification (GTDB taxonomy): domain Bacteria; phylum Bacteroidota; class Ignavibacteria; order Kapaibacteriales; family UBA2268; genus PGYU01. The sequence goes on from CAZWXI010000081.1 coordinate 11,068, forward strand.
CGTAGTCAATTTTATAAAGGATTCATCATTATATTTAGAGAGCGATAAAATAATGGTTATGAGTTTAGGTTGTCAGACATTAAATTATTATCTTAATAACACAAATATTTCTAAATTTCCGCTTCCTTTATTTCCATTGTCGGGCGTAAATGAAAATTGGTATTTTGAATATTTTAAGGAAATGCTCGAAGCAGATATTTTGATAATTCAGAAAAATGACTTGCATCCAATTGTAAGCGGTTATTATGAATCAACATGGGAAAAGTTGAATGAAAATGAAGCAATTAAGCAAATATTATCGAATTATAGAACTATTTATGAGACATATTCTTTTATTGTATTGTCAAAAAATTAAATATTCGCCTATTTCCATTTCTTGCGGTAAAACCAATCAAATATACCCGTTACTATCAGTAAAATAAATAATAATGATGTTACGGGAATAAATAAAATCGTATATTTACCCAAAATGCCTTGGAACATTCTACCATTATGCAATTCAAATAAAAATGTCCAGAACGGCATTTCTGCCGAGTTTAGTATATGCTCAGGCATTACAAATTTATTTGAATTCTTTGCTCTATCGTTCGCACGCATCAAACCAGCGAAGTGTGTAGCGATATATTCTTCGCCTTCCGGGGTTACAAAATATCCGGTTACTAAGTTGGCTCCGGGTCTTAATGCTGTTACATTATATGGTGTTTTGCCCGTAGAGACATCTAATATAATCCCCTTATAGTCAACCTTAAATAAGCCTGCAAAAGAACCAATTAAATGATTGCCGTAAGTATCTGTTTCCATAACAGTTGCTCCCATTGCAAAAATCGGTACCGGCGGTGCTTGTTTCACAAAATTCCCGCGCAAACCTCTATCCGATACCCAATATCCATCTTTCGCATCTATAATGACCTTGTTCCTCACTCCGTCATACATCGCATTTCTGATGCGATGGTTCCATGGATTAGAATTATCATAACCCAAGATGACAGATTTATCAATTGAACTGCCAAAAATTGCCGCAATCATCGGAGGTCTCATAAATAAACCCGTAATGCCAAAAATCAATAAAATTATGGCTGAGTAAATTCCAAGTTTGAAATGATATTTAGCGAAGAAATTATACAGTTTCCATCTGACTTTGTTAAATTTCCGAAGCATTTTCAATCTGAAAACACTCTTTTTGGGAGCTGCCCAAAGATAAAAACCGCTGACTGAAAGAAACAGCAAAATAATTCCAGCTATATCAAAAAGCAATTTACCCGGAAGACCCCAAAGTTCTCCCGTGTGCAGGCTAAACATAAATTCTACCATTGTGAGCTTGTTGTCATCGTTAAATCTAATCAACCCGATTCGTTCAAATTTCAAAGGCAAGCTTTTAGCCGCAATAAAGGCATCTGATTCGCTAAAGACTACGATACTGTCCTTATATTCCAGAATTCGAGCAATTTTTGGATTTTTACCCTCCAACTTTATGTTATTCCATTTGCTGGAAAAAGTATCATACATATAAAGCCCACCGTATAAGCCTGCCACCAGTAAATCATTCCCCTCTATATCAGTATTGAGCAAACTTTTTACCCTTCTATAGTATCTGCTTTCTGGAAGTCCGTTCTCATTCATGCTTTCGAATGTATAGCCCGCATCTGTTGACTTCCATACACCCTCGAACCCGCCAACGTAAGCAAGCCCGTACTCAAATTTTGAGTATTGAACAGAATTCAAGGTACTTCTTGCCCAGTTGTCTGCTCTGTAATGCTCGGGTAGACACTTATAAGGAATAGATAGTCCGCTTATGAGTTCCGGGTGATTCATCAAAATTCCGGAAATACTCATCCATACTAGAAATAAAAGCAGTAACAAACTGATATACTTATGTAGAAATTTCGATATTTTATATAAACGTTTCATAATTTTATAATCAGACAAATATATCTGATACAAAAATATCAAAAGATTTTGAAAGAACCAAATGCGTAATTACAATTATTTCAATGCAACAATTCCGAAACATAATCGTTTTTTACTAGCCCGGGGATGAAACGGATTCGACGGGGTGATGGATGTTTGATGTGGCATGTCGTGCTCAGTCGGTGGTGCACGTAAATAAAACCGGCACAGCAATAAATGCTGACAATAACTATGCTTTGGCTGCTTAATTAAAACGTAGCCACATTCTCTGAAGAGCTTGCCTGCTAGTTCTTCCGGGGGTGACGCCCAAAAACAGGCTCGCAAAAGCAATCGCGTTTGGTGCTTTTGTGAAATTTTAGAACGCTAAGTCTTCGGATACTCGTCCGTTGGTACCCCGAAGAACGAAAAACAAAAAGTGGACTAAACATGTAGATGCTCGAATTGAAGCTCTTCGGACGCGGGTTCGACTCCCGCCATCTCCACAAACCAAACTTGGAAACCCTGACTGTGTCGGGGTTTTGTGTTTTAAGAGTGAGAATTATATCAAATCATTTTCCTTTCCCCAAAATTTCCCTTGCAATTATTCAAATCAATATTCATATATTTGCATTATCGAAATGTTAGTATATATTTTATAAAAATTATGCCTTCATTTTGATACGATTAAAAGGATTACTGGTATATAATTATGGACTTTGAAATTGTTTTAATGGATTTTAGAAATAAAAATATGGATTTATAAATCATTATAACGGAATTTTATACTAATTTAAGGTGTTTTTATGCCTGCAAAAGATTATATCCCAACAAAAGAGGGTGATATCGTTCCTTGGACAGAAAATTTTATTGCGGTCGCAAATG
>CAZWXI010000082.1:0-13168 GCA_964637845.1 uncultured Hyphomicrobiales bacterium
TCAAAAAAAGTAAACATGGCTGGATAGCCGAGAAATGGAGTTTTAGATGAAAGTACTAATTTGTGTTATTTCTCTGATATTATTAGCTCAACAATCGCTTTTTGAACAATTAAGCGAAAAGTGTGATTTGAAAAAGCATGAATTTCTGGTAGTCACATTTCAAACACCGTCTTCCTGTGTTAAATGCTTTATCGAACCAATGAAAATAATTGAAATCATCAAAAATGAATCTTCGGATAAACCATTAAAAATAATTGCATTGGTTAGAGTTGATAGAGAAATTGAACTCAAAGTGTTCCAACGTGAAAACGACTGGAAATATCCGATGTTTGTTGACGATGGGAATGCACGTAAACAACTTGGTATAAAAGGTACGTCAATGATAGCAATTTTAAACGCAAAAGGTAAAATCGTTGAAGAGTTTGCTCTCGGTAATATGAAAGAAAATATTGAAAAAGCGAAAAAGTTCGCAAAAAAATAGTTCTTAGCCTCACCCAAAAATTTAACAACAGATTGAGCGATTCATCGTTGTTTGTTCAAATCAAGTAACAACCTTAAAGAATTGTCATGAAACTAAAAAGCTATGCTGAAGGACACTGGATCGAGGGCGAAGGCTCTGGACAAACACTTTATCACGCAGTGACTGGCGAACCCGTTGCCGAAATTACGAGCAAAGGATTAGATTTTGGAGGAATGCTCGAATATGCCCGAAAAGTAGGCAATCCTGCATTACGCAAACTGTCATTCCACGAGAGAGCAAGACTACTCAAAGCTCTCGCAGTCCACCTGATGAGCAAGAAAGATATATTTTATGATTTATCGTGGGCAACAGGTGCCACAAGAGCCGATTCATGGATAGATATCGAAGGCGGTATCGGCACTTTGTTCACTTATGCAAGCAAGGGACGACGTGAATTACCCGACGCACCATTCTATCTCGAAGGTAATCTCGAGCAACTCTCGAAAAATGGCACTTTTGTCGGACACCACATCTGCGTACCTTTGGAGGGCGCCGCAATCCATATCAATGCTTTTAACTTCCCGTGTTGGGGCATGCTTGAAAAAATGTCTCCCTCAATATTAGCCGGCGTGCCGACAATCATTAAACCCGCCTCGCTTACTGCGTATTTGACCGAAGCTATGGTACGCGAGATTATTAACTCAAAAATATTGCCCGAAGGTGCTGTTCAGTTGATTTGCGGAAGCGCTGGCGATTTGCTCGACCATGTCAATCATCAGGACGTAATCACTTTGACTGGTTCGGCAAGCACGGGATTGAAATTGAAATCTAAGAAAAATATTTTAGAGAACTCTGTTCGTTTCAATATGGAGGCCGATTCGCTAAATTGCTCCATATTGGGACCTGACGTAACTCCCGATATGGAAGAATTTGATTTGTACGTTAAAGAAGTCGTACGAGAAATGACTGTAAAGGCAGGGCAGAAATGTACGGCGATACGTCGCGCCATTGTTCCCGAAGATTTAATCGAAGAAGTAGGCAAAGCCGTGAATAGTCGCCTAAAAAAGAACATAATCGGTAATCCCCAGACGGAAGGTGTGAGAATGGGACCATTGGCTGGACATGACCAAGTGGTTGAAGTTAGGGAGCGAGTGAACGAATTATTACGCTCAGGGAAATTAATCACAAATACTTTAGAGGAAATCGAGGTAGTAGGTGCTGACAAAAACAAAGGTGCATTCTTTGCTCCTACCCTATTGCAATGCGACACCCCATTTGATTGCACCGAAATCCACGATATTGAAGCATTCGGGCCCGTAAGTACGCTTATCCCCTACAAAAATATTGATGAGGCAATAAAATTGGCGAATATGGGCAAAGGTAGTCTTGTTGGCTCGATTTTCACAGCCGATGATGAAATAGCGCGTGAACTATTTTTCGGCACTGCTACAAATCACGGCAGAATAATGATAGTAAACCGTTATTGCGCCAAAGAATCCACAGGCCACGGCTCTCCGATGCCTCACCTTGTGCATGGTGGTCCCGGTAGAGCCGGCGGAGGCGAGGAATTAGGCGGCATCCGTTCTGTGCTTCACTATATGCAGCGTACTGCAATCCAAGGCAGCCCGACAACGTTGGCGCACATTGCTCAACAGTGGTTTAAGGGCGCCCGCAGACATGAAGATTTAGTACATCCTTTCCGCAAGCATTTCGAGGCGCTACAAATCGGGGAATCATACGAAACACGCGGGCGTACAATCACCGAGGCAGATATTGTCAGCTTTACGAATGTCAGTTGGGACACTTTCTATGCTCACACAGATATAACCGTGTTGGACGGAACTCTTTTCGAAGGCAGAGTGGCACACGGCTATTTTGTACTTTCTGCTGCTGCGGGATTATTCGTTGATGGCAGACGCGGTCCCGTGCTTGCAAATTACGGTATAGATGAACTTCGGTTCATCAAGCCGGTTTACGTGAATGATACAATTCATGTTTTTCTGACAGTAAAGGAAAAAATTGTAAAGGAAAGCAAAGAAGGTATGCCCGACCACGGTGTTGTCAAATGGGACGTAGAAGTGCTCAATCAACGTGACGAAGTAGTCGCTAATACCACAATTTTGACTCTTGTAGCCCGAAAACCTCAAGGTTAAATTTTCCCGTCCCGTCAATTGTTTCAACTGATGGGACAGAAAGTTAGTACTTAATAAACCTTGTTCGCAATATGCCTGAAGCGGTTGTAACGGTGGCGTGGTAGATACCTATGCTGAGCGAGTGTATGGGCAATGTTACTTCGAATATCGGAGAAACCGGATAGTCAATACGCATGACCTCTATGCCTGAGTAATCGTAAACAATGACTGAATGCACCGTTTGCATATCCGCGAATTGAAGCGATATAGTATTGTTAGCCGGATTGGGCACAGGGAGAATTATATTTTGGGGCCGTTTGGTTTGACTTACAACTCCAGTAGTATTTATTGTATCAACTATTTCTGGGGGTTGGTCAAGTGGCTTGTATTGAACTTTATTTACAACCCAAATACTAGAACCGAAGAATGTTAAAATTAGCTCATTTTTTGATAAAACATCTAAATCAAAAACCGTATGTGGATTAGTTGCAGTAAATCTATTATCCGTAAAATGAGTTCCTGAGCCATCTATTTCAATAAATCCGGTTCCGTTTGAACGCACAGTTCCAATTGCAAAAATAGTATTGCGATTATTATATAATCTATGTAGAACCTTCCAATCCGGCATTTCTTTCATCCAAATCACTTTACCATTTGCATTAAGAACACCGATGATGCCAATAGTACCAGTCGTTTGTTCACCACAAAATGCGATTAAACTGTTTGGTATTTTGAGAATAGATTTTATATTGATGTCGGAAGGTAAATCTAAGTCATATCTTTCAATCAGTTCCAATTGTGATGTATATTTGAACAGAAGGAACTTATTGTCATTACTTTTGGCTATAACGAAAATCAATTCATCCGAAAATTTGATCAATTCGATAAATTTTTCAATTATAGAGTCATGTCTAACAATTGAACCATTCATATCCGAGATTACAATTTTGCTATTAATATAATTACCCAATCCCCGATAATATAAGCCACCTACTAAAACACTATTATTGTCAAATCTAACTAATGATGATGGTGGGTAAAGTAAATTAATGGACCCATTATTTACAAAATTCTCAATACCCGAAATAGGATTAATTTTTCTTAACCCTCGCGACATTATATGGTGTATTAATAACGTGTCATTAAAACTAATTAAGTTAGAGAAACGATAATGCTGTAAATCTTTATATATAAGAGTATTAGTATTCATTTTTAAGTTCATATTTGTATCAAATTTCAAAAGATGATTAGCAAATGTCTGTACTCCATGCGATGCGAAGAAGCTATAGATTGAATCTTTAACAACTTGAGTTCCGATTGGTTGTATCCATCTATCTCTATAATATTTCAAATAATCATCATAAAATTGTCCGGCATATGTATAAACAGCCCCTTTCAATATCAATGGTTCTACTTTTGATTTACCCACAGAAATATAGTAATATTTTGTTAACGTATCTTTTCTATACTTATCAGTTATTATTAAACTTATATGGTATCTTCCTGTATTTGTGAAGATATATGTAGGATTCATTTCATTTGAAAAAACTTTCTCGTTAACTAACCAAGTTCTACTTAGTATTTCGCCTGAGGAGTTACAAAAAAATCTAACTGACAGTGGTGCATCACCTGAAGTAAAATCAGATGAAAAACTAGGTTTTAGCGCCCCCAAAACTTCAATGAAGTTATTAGCAAGTTCTTCGTATGATTTACCGTCTTTAAATAAGCGAAGTCTAACATCATAAAAACCCGGGGTATCGAAAGTAAAGGTAGGATTGGGATGAAACGACTTCCGCCCGTCCGAGAGTTCCCATTCAATAGTCTCGTATTCGAAGTTGCTTTTATTGTAGAGATTAAGAGATTCGCCGATATAAACATAATTCGAATCTGCTACAAAAGCAACACTTGGTTCGTTTGCTAAAAATTTGGAATTAAATATCCCGAATTTGTCTTTTGTTGCAAATAAAACCTTATTCAAACTTTTTGAGTAATTAATATGAGAAATATGATTATAGGGATTATCATTCAAGCTATCAATACAGCGTTTTGTTTCAAAATCATATATGTAAACATTTTTACCGGAAAGTATAAGATATTGGTTTTTATTACTAAAACAATAGTCGGTATAATTAATATGTTTCAAATTATATTTATTGAGAGTTTTGGTAGTTTCATCAGATATTATAACTAATTCGCCATCATTGTTTATTGCTGCAATTGGTCCATCAATACCAGTAAAACTTAATTTTTTATATTCGGTATAAGGTTCTTCAAAAACGCCGGTACCCGTTTCATGAATTTTGATTACCTTTACGGTAAAGTCATCCAAAGCTATTTGAAATATCCTAAAAATATCTTTATTTTCATATTTCGTCAGATTTGTTATGAGAAACCTTGACCTATCTTCATTTATCACAAAATCCGATTCGTAAATAAAATACTTTTGGAGTAAAGTCATTTGTGAAAAATCTTCAAACGTAAAAATATTTAACTCTTTAATACTTGAATAACTTTTAGGATGAAGAAAACTATTTATGTGTGATGCAAAGTATAACTGATTTCTGATTAAAACGTAATCAACCTTTATTTGAAGGAACTCCCATTGATTTGCATTAACACCAAAGCCTTTTGATTGATAAAGTAAATTGTCGTTTAATAAATCGTAAATACTGAAACGAATACGCATTAGATCTACATAATCCATTTTTATACACGTTTTCAAATCTTTGCTGATTACTCTTACTGTATCGAATTGCTTTTCATAAATCAATTTTCCGTCTTCAACATCCCAAAATCGAAGCGTATTGTCGCGAGAATATGTCCAGACAGTGTCGCCTGTTGAAGAAAGACCGAACTGTGTGATAGAATCAATCTGCATTCTTTGGAATAAGACATTCCCTGATTGCACCCAGCCGCTTGTGTCGCTCTGGGAATAAAGATTTGACACCGCCATGGATATCATTGCGGCTACGATTACAATTATGCTATGCTTCATTCTATTGCTCCCAAATAATTATATAGGTTTTTGCAAACCGTCCTATAGTAATGACACATAAATAAGCATTTTGTTCGGTGCATAAGAAAAAAATTTTCCCGTCCCGTCAATTGTTTCAACTGATGGGACAGAAAGTTAGTACTTAATAAACCTTGTTCGCAATATGCCTGAAGCGGTTGTAACGGTGGCGTGGTAGATACCTATGCTGAGCGAGTGTATGGGCAATGTTACTTCGAATATCGGAGAAACCGGATAGTCAATACGCATGACCTCTATGCCTGAGTAATCGTAAACAATGACTGAATGCACCGTTTGCATATCCGCGAATTGAAGCGATATAGTATTGTTAGCCGGATTGGGAACAGGGAGAATGACTAAGGGACCACCAATTGTTGAATCTATAATTGAACTCGTATCTTGGAATAAAGGTTTGTATTGATATTTTGATATATACAATCTAGGAGAATCGTTAAAAAAATAAGTTAAAATCAAAAGACTATCCGATAAAACATCTAAGCTTGAAATATTTGTATAAGCATTAGGAAAACGATTATCCGCATATTCCGTCCCATTTGCATTAATTTCGATAAAACCTATATCTCTGTCTGTGTTTTGTCCGATAGCAAAGAAATTGTTCCTGTTTAAAATTAATTTGTTAAAAAATTGCCAATCAGAAAATAGTTTGTGCCATTGAAGGTTTCCTTTCAAGTCAATGGCCCCTAAAAAGCCCTGTTTAGAATTTGCATTTGAACCGGCTATTGCTAATTTATTATTCGAGAGCAGAATCATGGTTTCCAAGGCAGTTTCGTTTGGTAAACTTACGGGATGCTTTGCAATTACTTCCAAGTTTAAATTATATAATGTCAGATAATGCATGGAATTTACTGTATCCTTTGTAAGCATCAGGAAACGGTTCTTATTAAAATTTACTGCATCAATCATGGATTCTTGGATTGAATCTTGATTAAAGAATTCAAATTCTGAATTAAACAAATAAATGTTAGTCTGCCCTAACCCGTTTGAACCACAGAGGACTATTTTATCATCTATACTTAAAATCCTCTTTGCATGAGACATTGAAAAGTCAATTGTATGTCTTTCAATTTTAAAAACATTATCATCCTTTAAAAACTTATTAATCGCAGTAATAGTAGGTCGTGGAGGCGAAGCATATAATTCATAACCATGTGTACAATAGAGATAATAGTTATTGTTGTAGATTAAATTTGAGAATGATTGATTACGAATTTTTTTATTATAGACAAATTTGTAATCTTTATTGTAATCATATTTTAAATTCAAACTATCCAATCTAATTAAAATATTTATATCTAAGCAATCCCAGTAACTACCTCCGGGGAAACCACCCCACCACCAATAAGAGTATAGACTTGAAATAATATTTATTCTATCATCTTCTTTTAGAGTTGTTACTAAATCTAATTTGTCATCATGTTTGTCATCATGTTGTTGATAGCGAGGATGCCTTATATTGATTGCAATACTAGAAGGGCTATTAATGAGTTGGATTTCTTGTCTGTCCACATTTATAAAATATGGCTTGGTGATTTCCTTTTGGGTGATTTTATCCTTAATTGTAAGACTGATATTATATCTACCCGGTTTCGTAAATTCGTAAATTGGATTTCTTTCTTGTGAAAATATTACATCATTGGATTTCCATACGTACTCCTTGATGTTACCCTTAGATTTATTATCAAAATTAACAATCAGAGGCGAATTGCCATATTTTACGTCTGCATCAAAATCAACTTCAAGTTCTTCATAAACCTCTATAAATTGCTCTCTTGTCAGGGTAAATAATTCACCATTTTTCGTTAACCTAAGAGTAACATCATAAAAACCGGGAGTATCGAAAGTAAAAGTAGGGTTGGGATGAAATGTTTTACGACCATCAGAGAGTTCCCATTCAATAGTCTCGTATTCGAAGTTGCTCAAATTATGCAATTGAACGCTATCGCCTATATGAATAAAAGTAGGTTTGCCTGAGAATTGAATAACATTCTTGTCACTAAGAATATCGAAATTGACCAAACCGAATTTGTTTTCATTGGTTACAAATACAAATCCATAAGGACTTTTATCTTGAAGTAATCGCATACCTTGATAGGGGTAATGACCAGTCGAATCAATTCTTGAACCTGTTTTGGAATCAAGTAAGAAAATTCTATTCCTAGATACAGCCGCAATAAATTTATCATCCTCCGAAAAGCAATAGCTGCTAATGTAACCCAGATTTAATTGAGTCCTGCTGATTAAACCTCTACTTTGAACTTGCCATATACACAAATAATTATCACTTTCAAGCGCAGCTAAATGATATGGTTTTGATGTAAACCGAACTATAGTAGTAGGACTTTTTCTTTGCCCAATTTCGTAATATTTGTTTTTTTCGATATCATAAAAATTCGGATATGAATCCGACCTAATACCTGCTATCCAAGTTCTTTCTCTATTTAATATAAAACCTTTTGCGATGAAATATTGAGTCATATTTATCGTGCCTACGATAGTAGAATTTAGAACCTTGTAAACATACATTTCATTTAAAGTTCGTGCAGGGAATTGTCCTGTACCGGGGTCTATATAATTGCACGCAACAAACAATAATCTCCTATTAAAATCATAATAGCAATCATGAGAGTAAGCAATCCTACCATTCTTCAAATCTATGTCTAGAATTAGAGTGTCGGTCTTTAGGTCGTATAATTTGAATTTCGCCGGTTCATCATTATGATAAGATTGAAAGTCTCTTGAGATGATATATTTTTGTTCAAATTGCTTCTCATAAAGCATCAAACCGGTCTTCAAATCCCATATTCTGAAAAAGTAGCCGTTATCGTCGGAGTATGTCCATATGCTGTCGCCTGATTGTGATATTCCTGCTTGTAATATTGTACCAATGTCCTGCTTGTGTAGCCGAACATTCCCAAGTTCTTCCCAGCCGCTTGTGTCGCTCTGGGAATAAAGATTTGACACCGCCATGGATATCATTGCGGCTACGATTACAATTATGCTATGCTTCATTCTATTGCTCCCAAATAATTATATAGGTTTTTGCAAACCGTCCTATAGTAATGACACATAAATAAGCATTTTGTTCGGTGCATAAGAAAAAAATTTTCCCGTCCCGTCAATTGTTTCAACTGATGGGACAGAAAGTTAGTACTTAATAAACCTTGTTCGCAATATGCCTGAAGCGGTTGTAACGGTGGCGTGGTAGATACCTATGCTGAGCGAGTGTATGGGCAATGTTACTTCGAATAAGGGCATCTTAGAGATTGTGAAAAATATATCGAAGTATTTTATCTTATTAACATAAATTTCTGGGTTATGATAGTGTTATAAAATTCTAAATTAAGTAAATAGTTTCCAGATTTAATGTCATATGTAGGATATGAAATCGTATGCGGACCCTCAATAAAAATTTCGTCAGCAATTAAATTAACAACATTGCCTAATAGGTCTGTTATAAAAATACTTATTCTTTCTGTTTTATTCGTCTGAAATTTTATAGTAAAATAATCTCTTGAAGGTTGAGGAAAGATTTCTAATTTTATAGATTCTGAATTGATTTGCTCTTTAACATCAACAGGACGACCAACTGAACCCAAGCAGTATAATCTTCTAAATCTATCTACGTCACACATTTCAAAAACTACTATCCTTCCTCTATAATTTGCAGCCATAACTGATGTCGGACCACCGTCATGAGCGAGTCCAACATAATGACCAATCTCATGTAAAGCGATAGATTGAAAATCAAGGCAGGTAAAAGGTGTTCCACTGCAAGCATTTGGTGTTGTTGTCCATCTATATTGAGGAAGTCTTAGATACATTTCATTTGTATTATTAAATAAAATTTCACTTATACCTCTTGGACTAGAAGGACTGCAATTAGAAGAATCTACTATATGAGAAAAATTATTAGGGTCTAAAGCAGAATTTCCGATGGCAAATGTTGTAGCTCCAATATCTGAAGCTCTTGTCGCCCACCAAAATCTTCCACCAGTGCTTGTTGTTTGCCAGACCAAACCCCTAGGCGTTGCGCACTGTTGCGACCAATAAGCTCGTGCCCAATCCATTAAAGATTGTGCATCGTTTGCCGAGAATTGAATTGTTCTGTCAGGACCCGCTGGAGGATTGATAGTCAATTGATTTTGATACCTTGCTATATGAGGGTCATTACTCGCTACTGGTTCTGGCCAATGCTCGCAATGATCTAGGAGTGGAGTTGTTGTAGCCACTACAATTTCATTCGTGCAAGAATTAGCCCAAAAATGAAGATTTTGACATTGTCCAAATAACTTATAAAATGAACCAGTCCAAACTAGGAAAATAAATAAAAAGTAATATTTTTTCATTACAACCACCATGATTTTATATTACCAATTAACTCATTGAGTTTGTTTAAAAAATCTTGCTCTGAGGGATTTATACCCAAGCCCCAAAAATTTGCAGGGTCTTCAATTCTGCCATTTTTTATTTGAAATAACCCACCGGTTGCTTCGAATTGATGTGTTGGAGTCAAATAATCATAAAACTTCCATAATGAAAGTTGTTCGAGAAAAATATAGTATTCCTCGCCCTGTTGAACAGTTCTTATATATGTTCCAGTATTTATATTTCTTTCATTGTTAAATCCAATTCCCGTCATCCAATTCATTGGGTATCCGAAGTTTAAGCAATTTGCTTTTATCGAAAAAGTATGACTTTCGGATCTATCGGCATCGTAGCGGCAATTATTTGGTAAAATTTGACCTTTTATCTTTTCTTGTACAGTGCAAGAGACATTTACCCAGGGTATTCTATTCGGATATGTAGTATCTATACCTGTAACAACTGTGTCGATCCTAACTCGTAAAATGTAGTGGGTCATCAATAACATTGCATAATTCATACCAAATTCCTCTAATCTTTTCTCTAATGCCCACTGCAAACCATAATAAGAGTTAGCAGGGAAAGACGTATAACGTCCGCCAGGAATTGAATCTCGTGTAGTAGTCATATATCTTCTCATCAAATTTGGACTATAATCTGTAACAGCATACATATAACGAGAAGAAACTCTCAAAGAATCCAAAGAAATTGTTAAAGGCTTTGCCATTACTTCCTCAATACTCGCTGTCCTTGATAATGAATCCATTATAATATACCCTATCATGCAATCTAAAGGCATATCGGTAAATAAAGGCGGGATATTAGATAAGCCACTCACAGCTATCGCCGATTGATGCATTTGATCAGAATTGTAGCTCGTAATTTGAGATATACTGCTACGAAATGTTACAAAGAGCAGAACGATTATCATTAGGAAGGTAATTGTTATTCTTAAAACTCCACCGTTATTACTTACCAACAAGTTGCTATGTTGATTTATACTCAATGGAGCATTCCAAAGGGAGGTTACCTCATAGTTTTGGAAACTCATACACCCTCCTGATAAATTAGTAAAAATAATACTACAATACAACCAAAGAAATTCTTCCTATAGCTGTACGCAAAAATGTGATATTTATTATATATAACAAAATTATTTTTTTAGCTATAGAAAAAAATTATTCCATATTAGCTGAAAACTTCTTTACCTTGTATTAATCAATGTCTCCAGAGTTTCTAGTGCATAGGAGAGTATTGTTTTGTTCAATCTTCATCATACTACATTAAACTTACTATGGAAGTTTAGCATCTATTAATGACATTTCTACCTGATATTCATTAAAATCATAGTACAAATATACAAATCCGTATTTTTCATGAAAATAGTATTTTGAATTGAAATTTCCAATTTCACTTTCACCAATTGTTTCTAATACCCAGCACCAATCATTAACAACTGGATTGTCGAAAAAAATTTTATCTGTGACAACAATATGTCCGGTAACAGTTTTGCCCTCTAATTCTTCCCAACCTTTTTTTGGTGTTAATTCCCAAGGTATGACTTGACCTTTTTCAATTGGTAACATGACTTTGGGGAAAGGAACCATCTGGGCCATTCTTAAATATAATTGCCTTGGTGGATGTATCCATATTTGCGATGGGAACAACAAGTTAAAGGGAAATGGATAGTTCCAGTCCACAATCCCGGTAGTTCCTGTGATATATGATATTGAACCCAAAGAATCAATAATTGGTGGATATTTCCATATACATTTAGTTTGAACTATAAGCCAACTTTCATCAGTAACAAATAAATTTATAGTATCATTTTTATTTTGGTTTGTAACTTTAACCAGGAAAGTAAAACTACTATTAGGTTTGTAAACCGTTGGTGTGCTACAAGATATTGTAATTATAGAAATTAAAATCACTAAAAACGGTTTCATGTAATAAGGTCCAGAAACTCCGTATTACTTACCAACAAATGCCCATGTTGATTTATACTCAATGGAGCATTTCCGAGAGGTGTTACCTCATAGTTTTGAAAATTCATATATACCCCAAATAAAAGTTAAACAAAAAATTTAATAATATAACCAAAGAAATTCTTCCTATGGCTATAGATAAAAATATGATATTTATTGTGTATAACAAAATTATTTTTTTAGCTATAGAAAAAAAATTATTCCATATTAGCGGAAAACTTCTTTACCTCGTATTAATCAATGTCTCCAGAGTTTTTAGTGCATCTGAGAGTAAGGATTGGCTAACTGTCGAATACTTGGTAATGTCATTATTGGAAAGAACAGGTACATAGCAAATACTTGCAATAGCTTTTCCTAATCTTTTATTAAGTTCACCCGCTTTATAGCAGTTTTCAATTTTCTCCTGTTCTTCGATTAAGCGTCTTGACCGAAGCTCCCTCGCATAGTCTTCTGCAAAATCGGTAATAACATTGTGCTTCGCAGGTCTTCACTACATTTCGGCTCTATCCCGTTGTGCTTCTTTTCACCTTGCTAGTTCACCAAGATTCGATGTTTCTTCCCGATACCTGAAAAAATATCCGTTGTACATTCCTTCAAACCATTCAAGTATGATATAGATAGGTTCTTAACAAATGCCTCGACTTCCGATTCTGCTATATTAAAATCCCCTATGATAGACTTTTCAGCATTTACTACGACAAATATGTTTCTACTTTTTTTTATTATCAAGTATAACTCTTGCATTTTGGAGAGAACCGTAATTCGCTGCATTTGTGTAGCCTAATGATCCTACAATTCTTAGAGCAATGCCTGAGCGACGACCACTCCGACAGTAAAGTGCTATCGGTTTACTTTTATCTTTTACATACGATGCAATCCTTGACTCAATCTCATCATATGGAATTAATATTGCTCCTTTCACATGCCCCGCGTCAAATTCTGCTTTAGTTCTAACATCAATAACGATAATTTCTTCTTTCCTGAGTTTATCATGCTTGGAAGTTTGCTCTTTGGCGCATGCCGCAAAAGTCATAAATGCCGCTAAGATTGATAACAATATTTTTTTTATATATATTTTTAGTATCATATGTTCAATAATTTATTTATAAAGAAAGGACGAGTTTTAAATGCTTATATTGTTACCCCCCAAATAAAAACAACTGGCGACTCTTTCTGAGCCGCCAGTTGCATTAGC